>CAZYYK010000001.1:0-36223 GCA_964651135.1 uncultured Gammaproteobacteria bacterium
CTTATTCAAACATGCAGCAAATGGCGGAAAAAATAAAATTAATTGACTTCGGGGGAATTGTGGGGTGCTACTATGGTACATCAAATGTTCCAAATGATTTCAATGATTGCCCGCTATTTTTTGATACGCTTGCAAAAAATATAAAATATATTAAATATTGCAACGGCAACGCCTTAATGAACGGATGTCTTCCGCAATATGAAACATTTACGGGTCAGGATGCATGGGATTATACTATGTTTAACGATAATTCAAGAGTTTGGATACTGAATGACGGAATGATTTTGATAGCTCATCCTTACAGAGACGGAGATCGCCCGTTTTTTGCAATAGATATAAACGGCTTAAAAAAACCTAACAGGGCGGGATATGACCTGTTTGATTTTAGAATAGACTATCCCCTACAAATAAAAGGTGCAACAAAAATAACCCCTGCAACAGGCGGGCGCACGACAGAACAAATGTTTAAATATTCTTTTCAGTAACCTAAAACTTCATCAAAATTTTAAGCGTGTCTTTTTGCTTGTTGGCTTCAAACGCGGCTATGGCATCGTTTATCGAATAAATCTTTGAAATAAGCGGCTTAACATTAATCGCCTTTCTTTCTAAAAGCCTCAACGCAGGCGCAAATTGCCCGCAGCGCGAACCCAAAACCGTTATTTCATCAACCACAATGCCCGATAAATTTAAACCGCTATCCGTTGCAATGGTGCTTTTTAGAACAAGCGTGCCCCGCGGTTTTGTTAAAGATATGGATGTTTCAAAGCCGCTCACAGAGCCTGTTGCTTCAATTACCACATCAAACGATTTTTTAAAATCTTCGCGCGCAAGCGCATCGTCAAGCATAATGGCTTTTGCGCCCGCAGCCTTTGAAATTGCAAGCTTGTTTATGTGTTTTCCTATATGAATAAAATTGATGTTCAAGGCATTTAAAACAAGCGAAATGCAAAGCCCCAGCTTGCCGTCGCCCAAAACTGCCACTTTATCGCAAGGTTTTATATGAACCTGCTCTAAAATTTCACACGCAGCGGCAATGGGTTCTGCGAAAACCGCTTCGGAATCTTCCACATTTTCGGGCACTTCAAAAAGGTTTTCTATGGGCAGATAAAAATATTCGCTGAAACAACCGTCTTTTTGCCAAATACCAAGTGTTTTACGGTTCGGGCAGTGCCTTTTCAAGCCTTTAGCGCACCATTCGCAGCTGTTGCAGCCGCAATTAATATCTCCCACAACCCTTTTGCCCACTAAATCCTGATATTTAAAATCGCCGACGCTTTCAACAACCCCCACAAACTCATGCCCCAAAACGCCCTTATAGCCCATATATCCTTTTGTTATTTCAAAATCGGTGTTGCAAATCCCCACCATTGAGGTTTTAATAAGCGCATCGCCCATCCTTGCAATGGGTTTCGGGTAATCGTTTATTAATTCAAGTTCTTCATCAAAAATTACTGCTTTCATTCCGTTATCGCCCCCTTGTCAGCGCCTTTTACCGTTTTTGCATATTTTGCCAAAAACCCTTTCTTTACGCGTTCAGGTTTTGGTGTATATTCGGCGCGCCTTTTTGTAAATTCTTCCTCACTTATTAGAAGTTCAATCGATCTTTTGTTTATATCAATTCTAATCTTATCGCCGTCTTTAATTAGGCTGATAGGTCCTTGTTGCGAAGCTTCGGGACAAATATGCCCAACGCACACCCCGCGTGTTCCGCCCGAAAACCTTCCGTCCGTAATTAAAGCGCATTTTTCGCCCAAACCCTTGCCTGCTAAAAGGGATGTGGGCGCAAGCATTTCGCGCATACCAGGACCGCCTTTCGGGCCTTCATACCTTATAACAACAACATCCCCCTCTTTTACAATATCATCTTCAATTGCCTTCATAGCTTCTTCTTCGGTATCATAAGTTTTGGCAGTACCTTCAAATTCAAAACAGTTTGGCGAAACGCCGCTTATTTTAATAACCGCCCCCTCGGGTGCTAAATTCCCGTACAGAATGGCTAAACCGGGGCTTGAAGTTATGGGGTTGTTAAAAGGCTTTATGACATCGTTGTTCACCCATGCATTTTTTGCAATTTCATCTAAACTTTGCCCCGCAACGTTTTTAAGGTTTTTAAGCTCCGTGGTGTTGCCGTAGATTGTTTTTAGCGCCCCTGAAACACCGCCCGCGTGTTCAAAATCTGTCATAGTTAAGGTGGAAGAAGGGTCAAGTTTAATAATTTGGGGAATTTTAAAGCTTAATTCTTCAAAATCCTTTAAACTGATGTCAATGCCCGCGGTGCTTGCAATTGCAAGCAGGTGCAGAATTGAATTTGTGCTTCCGCCAAGCGCTAAATCAAGCACAATGGCGTTTCTTATGGAATCTTTTGTTATAATATCGGCAGGGCAAACGTTGCGCTTAACAATATCACAAATGGCAACACCCGAATCAAACGCTATGCGTTTTTTCTTGGCGCTAACGGCAGACGCCGAAGCACAGCCGGGAAGGCTCATCCCCATGGCTTCTGTCAAGCACGCCATGGTGTTTGCGGTGTAAAGCCCCTGGCATGAACCCGCCGTTGGGCAGCAGCTTGTTTCCATTTCTTCCAATTTTTCTTTTGTAATGTTACCCGCCCTATATTTGCCCACTGCTTCAGAGCCGCCCCTTATGAATGTAAGCGTTTCACCCTTGCAAAAACCGTCTAAAGAAGGGCCTGCCGTTACAACAATTGCAGGTATGTTAAGCCTTAAACTTGCCATAAGCATGCCGGGTGTAATTTTGTCACAATTGGTGAGAAGCACAAGCCCGTCAAGCTGATGAGCGCCTGCAACCGCTTCGGTGCAATCTGCAATTAAATCACGGCTTGGAAGGGAATATCTCATACCGCTATGCCCCATTGCAATGCCGTCACAAATAGCGGGAACGCCGAAAATAAATGCCTGACCGCCGCCCGTGTGGATGCCTTTTTCAATCTGGCGCTCTAAATCGCGCATATTGGCATGCCCGGGCACTAAATCCGAAAATGAACTTGCAATACCTATAAACGGAAGCTCCATTGAACTTTTGGAAATTCCCGTTGCGTATAAAAGCCCTCTGTGCGGTGTTTTTGCTATACCCTTTTTGATATTGTCGCTGTTCATAATTTGCCTCCTTGACAAGGTTTATTATACGGCAAAATTACTTTTTAGTCATCTATAAAAAAATCCTTAGGAAGTTTTTTTTCAAGTTTTGCAATAATCTTGGAAAGAGGAAAATCAAGCCCCGCTGCAATTTTAGCCAAATTGGTAATTTGTGTGGTATTAAGGTTATTTTCAATTCTACACAAGGTTGAAGGCGTCATTAAACTGTCCAGGGCGAGCCTGTTAAGGGATTTGCCCTTTTTTATGCGCAATTCCTTTATAACTTCGCTTAAATATTTGCAGTATTCAATTTCTTTTTGTGTTCTTTTGTATTGCATATTTGAAATAATAATGTTAAAATAAGAATATAGTATTCCAATATTGAAATAGAAAGGATAGCTTAAATGAAAAAAGGTTTCACCGCCTGGCAAATCAAAGATTTGTTCGCTCGCTGCGCTAGACGCTTCGCTCGCAACGGCGGCAGGGAACTGCTGCGTCTTGACGGCTTTGCTGTCGCAAACCCGTCTGCGACTAGCACACCATCGGTCGGCTCGGGTTTGTTAAGCCAAGTCCGGCTAAACTCACCCTTCGCCTTCACCCTTGCGGAAGTTCTTATCACACTTGCAATAATTGGTGTTGTAGCAGCACTCACAATCCCTACGGTTGTAAGGGATTATCGGGAACGGCAGGCAATAAGCGCAGTTAAAAAAGTGTACTCATCTATCGCACAAGCGGCGCACACAGCCCAGGCACAAAACGGGGAAATATCAAGCTGGGATGTAGACACACCCGAAAAAATGCTTGAAATATTAAAGCCTTACTTAAAAGTTATCAAAAATTGCGGAACTGAAAAAGGGTGTTTTCCCGATGTTCAGTACAAGTATCTTAACGGAACCGGCTGGCAAAATATAGATAACTTTCTTGCTGCAAAAGCAATCTTGGCGGACGGTACATCCATAGCCTTTTATAAAACCGGTACTTCCGGTTATAATGTTTGGTTTGATATAAACGGGCTAAAAGCACCAAACCAGTGGGGGAAAGATTTATTTATGGTTAAAATAGCACTTCAAGAAGGCAAAATACACCCTGCATTTTGTGATGATGGTAGTGGCAGTACCAGCAACAATTGCAACAAAAGCGGCAACGGCTGGTGCTGTTCATCATGGATTATAAAGAACGATAATATGAATTATCCGGATTAATTCTCGGCGCAAATGCAATAAAAAAATTTCACAAGTTTATTAAAATTACAGCCGTCATGCCAAATATATAGAAATGTTAAAAAATTTACCAAAGCGGTTTGTAGATTGCCCTGATTGTGAGATAATATCTACAGGAAAGTGAAATTTTGCAAGTGTATGATTTCGATAAAGAAGTTAAAGCTATTGTTCTTGCGGCCGGTAAGGGCACAAGGATGAAGTCTTCTACCCCAAAGGTTTTACACGAAATTTTTAACAAACCGCTTTTGCACTGGGTGCTTGACGCTTTGGGTGACATACAGCCCATTGTGGTTGCAGGGTGCGGGTTTGAAGATGTCAAAAATTCGCTTTCAAAATACCCGAATGCCGAGGTTGTTGAGCAAAAAGAGCAAAATGGCACGGGGCATGCCGTGATGATGTGCCTTAATAAACTCAAAAATTTTAAAGGAAAGGTTTTGATTTTGTGCGCTGATGCGCCTCTGATATCGTCAAAAACCTTGGAAGACCTTTTAAAATACCATAAGGAACATAATTCAGCACTAACGGTAAGTGGTGCTGTTTTTAATAATCCGACAGGATATGGCAGAATAATAAGGGGTGAGGGCGGTAATGTTATTGATATTGCGGAAGAGCGCGATGCCACAATTGACCAAAAAACAATAAGGGAAGTTAACGCCGGGCTTTACTGTGCGGATTGGGAAAAAATTGCCCCGATATTTAAAAAACTTAAGAACAACAACGCCCAGGGGGAATATTATTTAACGGATATCGTTGCCCTTGCCGCCAAAAGTTCTTTAAAAACGCAGGTTTACACAGTTTTAGATAACAATGAAATTTTCGGAATTAATTCGCGCGAACATTTAGCTGTTGCAACTCAGATAATTAAAGAAAAGAAACTTTTAGAACTTATGGAAGCGGGCGTTACAGTTGTTGACCCTGCATCCACAAGCATTTCGCCCGAAACCGTTATCGGCAAAGATACAATAATTTTCCCCAATACCTTTATAAACGGCAAAAACACAATAGGGGAAAACTGCAAAATAGGGCCCATGGCGCACATAAGGGGCAATTGCGAAATAGGGAATTTTGTAAAAATCGGCAATTTTGTTGAATTAAAAAATTCAAAAATCAAATCTAATACAAGCGTTTCACACTTAAGCTATATTGGCGACAGTGAACTTGGCACGGGTGTAAATATTGGTGCAGGAACAATTACCGCCAACTATGATTCCATAACAAAGCTTAAAAACAAAACCATAATTGAAGACGGAGTATCAATTGGTTCAAACAGTGTTCTTGTGGCACCCGTTAAATTGCACAAAAATGCATTTGTGGGGGCGCTAAGTGTTATTACAAGAGATGTAGAAAAAAATTCCCTGGCGCTTACCAGAAGCAAACAGGTTGAATATAAAAACTGGGTTAAAAATAAAAAGGAGAGAAAATAAATGAAAACAGAACTTGGACTTATGACACAAATGGAAGGAAAAATTTTGCCGACACACGATATCAAGCTTTTTTCGGGGCGTTCAAACACCATTTTGGCGCAGGAAATTGCAACTTATTTAGGTACATCTGTCGGGCCTATGATTATTAAAAACTTTTCCGACGGTGAAATTTATGTTCAAATTCAAGACAGCATAAGGGGCGACGATGTTTTTATAATACAGCCTTTGTGCCACCCGGTTAACGAAAATTTAATGGAACTTTTAATTATAATCGACGCTTTTAAGCGCGCAAGCGCCAAAACAATTACAGCCGTTATTCCTTATTACGGTTATGCAAGGCAAGACAGAAAAACATCCGGCAGAGAAGCAATTACGGCAAAACTTGTTGCCGATGTATTGACAACTGCGGGCGCTACAAGAGTTCTTACAATGGACCTGCACACAGGGCAAATTCAGGGCTTTTTCAACATTTTGGTTGACCACATTTATGCAACGCCTATAATCGTTAGTTACTTGAAAAAACTTAACCTGCCTTGCGAACAGCTTGTTGCGGTAAGCCCGGATACAGGCGGAGTGCAAAGAACAAGGGTTTTGGCAAAACAGTTAAGCTGCCCCCTTGCCATTATTGATAAAAGGCGCACAAAACATAATGAAGTAATAGCAGACCACGTAATTGGCGATGTTAAAGACAAAATATGTATTATGTTTGACGATATAATTGATACCGCAGGCACAATTTGTGAAGCTTCCAAACTTTTGGTTCAAGAAGGCGCTAAAGAAGTTTATGTTTGCGCCGCGCACCCCATTTTCTCCGGCCCTGCCCTTGCAAGGCTTGAAGAAGCGCCTATTAAAGAAGTTGTTGTTACTAACACAATACCTTTAAAAAATGAATTTATCCCCACCAAAATAACTCAGCTAAGTGTTGCACCGCTTTTGGGCGAGGCAATTTCGCGCATTCACGACGATCAAAGCGTAAGTTCTTTGTTCGGATTTGAAAAAGAATATAAAAGCTAGTGGGCAAAAAAACAATTCTATTGTATAATATTACAAAAAGACTGATTGGGAAGGTAATATGCTAGATAATTTAGATTTAATCAACAGAGTGATGAAAGATTTTTCTACTAATCAATTTGCAACAAAAAGCGATTTGAACGGCGCTTTTAACGAGCTTACAAAATCTTTAAGAAATATAAGCAATATGTCAAGCGAACAAATTGCAAGCAGGTTTCTTGAAAATGTTAAGCGTCTTATGGACGAAAAGCACAGATACCTTGAAGAAAATCTGTCTGATTTTGAAAAATATGTAAAATCCATTCCAAAAACCAGCAATGACAAAGAAATTTCCAAAATGGTTGCGGAAATTAATGATATGCGCTCCAAAATTGAAGAGCAGGAAACAATGTTTGCAAATATGGCGCGCACGTTGGAAAAAACGATGAAAGAAAGCCCTAAGGGTGAAATTGAAGGCTTGCGCAAGGAATTTAAAGCGTTCAACAAAGGTTTTGAAAATGTAACCGTGACTTTAAATAAAAATTTCCAAACTTTCCTTGAACAAATTCAAAAGCAGGCTGACAATAAAGAATTTAAAAAACTTTTGACAACATCCGAGACATTGAATAAAAACACGGACGATATAATGTCTGTCTTAAGCGTTATGGATAACAGATATCAGGAAACAAAGGCGGTTCTTGAGCTTATTACAAACAAAGATACAGGCATTTTTAAAACTTTGGAAGAATTTAAAATAACCGCAAGCGAATTTGAAGCCATTGTGCCGACGCTGAAGGAAGTTTCCACCAAGGAAGATTTCAATGTTTTGCATGAAAGATTGGCCGCAATTGCCTTATTTTTAAACAATTTAAGAGAATTTTTAATAGCAACCGATAACCAAAATAAAGAAAAATTAAATGAATATTCAATGCTGATTGAAAAAAGGCTTCTTGAAGTAAAAAATACGGATGACGTATCAAAACTTCAAGGGGAGCTTGATGTTTTAAACAGAGATTTAAGAGGTGTTTTGAATGCCTTGAAAACGGATATTTCAAATGATGTAATAAATACAATAGAGGCAAAAAGTGAAGAAACACAACAAAAATTTACTGTGCAGCTTGATAAAGCAGTTAATAATCTTTCTAATTTAGCCAATGAAATTTTAGCTTTAGATAACGCCTTGAGCCAAACATTAACGGGCACGGGCAGAGAGCTTAAATTAGATTTGGCGCAATTACAGGAAAAAATAGCAGAGATTTTACCAAGTTTTGAAGCGTCTTTAAATGCATCTTTCGGAGACAAAATTTTAAAGCTTTCGGACAGCATAAACACCGTAAATCAAGATAATAACACAAAAATCTGTGATGCGCTTAATTACCATATTCAAACTCTGAGGAAAGAAATTGACTCAATTTTGCCTTCCACAAAAGAGGTGCAGGGTTCTGTTAACAATGTTGAACTTTTGGTAAAAGAAGTGCACGAATTAGACAGCGCAACAGCAAAAAATTTAGCTGACATAACAAGTGCCGTTAAAGAAGATTTAGAAAAGCTCCATGCAACAATTAGTCAAATATTTCCCTCATTGGAAGAAACTTTAAGCGTAAATGCCCAAGAAAATATTTCAAAAATTGAAGAAGGCCTTGCAACATTAAGTCATGAAAACTATGTAAAAATTTGCGATACGCTAAATTCTTATATGGAGTCAATTGAAGAAAACATTTCAAGAATAGCGCCTAATATAAGGGTATCTTTAGAAGAAAATGTTTCCGGCAAAATTTCACAAATTGATGAAAACGTTAACACGGCAAACCGGGAAAATGCGGCAAAAATTTGCGAAATTTTAAATATGCACTTAAATACATTAAGGCAAAGTATTGCTGAAAAAACAACTGATTGCAATAATACTATTTATGATAAAATTGAAGGTTTAAAAAACAATATTGAAAACTTAAGCGTTTCTTTAGAAAATAAAGCTGCACAGCAGGATTTTGAAGCAAACCTCGGTGAAATTAAAAACATTCTTAACGGCTTGAGCAGCAGTGTTAATGAAATTTTAAACAGTAATCTCAACCAAAATGATATAACATCTTCAATATCCTTGATGGGAGATGCTATTGAAAATAAAATTTCAATAATAGGCGATAAAATAAACAGTTTAAAAGATAATAGCGAAAAATATTTTATAACCCCTGAAACTTTGGCAAATTTAGAAGGTTTATCAAATGATATAAAAACATTTGAAAATGCTTTCGGCGAAAATTGGTCGCAAGAAACACAGAGTATAAAAGAAAATTTGGGGCAGCTGCAGGAAAAAGTTGAAGAAATTGAACCTTTGATGAGGAGCTTTTTTGGTGACGGCATTGAAAATAAAGTTAATAAAATCCAAGAAATAATAACAAAATCAAGCCATGAAAACTATGTAAAAATATATGAAATCATTAATGCAAGAATTGAAGATTTTGAACAGAACGCAATAGAAAAAACAACTGAAAGCTCGGCAACTGTCAAAGAAACAATTGAGGCGCTGCAAAATGAAGTCAGGGCGTCTTTGGTCGGCTTAATTGATTTTAAAGGAGAGCTTGCCCAGGCGAATAAAAGTTATGTTGAAACATTGCAGGAATCAATGCAAAAAATCCTGGAAGGCCTTGATAATTCAAACATGGGCAGCGAATTAAGGCAGCTTTCGGACACCGTTAAACAAACAGCGCAAACCCTTGAAGAAGCTTTTTTAAACGCCGAAGCAAAATTGGGGGCAGATACCTCAAATTTTGAAAGCGAAACACTTAGAAATCTGAATGAAGCAATACCTCAAATTACCGATAAACTTGAAATTTTTAAAACTCAATTTGTTTCAGACAACGAAACAATTATCAGCGAATTAAAACAGCAATTTAGTGATGCTGTTTCAAACGTGAAGTCGGAAATTTTAGAAATCACAAATTCGGTTAAAGAAGATTTCACAAAAATATACGGGTCTGTGGGCGAAGAATTGCACCTTGATTTACAAAATCTTTCAAATAATATAATTGAAAATATTGAAGGTGTTAATGCAACAATAATGCAAGAATTTAACGAGCACAAGCAAAATGTTGATATGCTGTTGTCAAAAGTTTGTGAAAATGAAGAAAAAATTCAAGATAAGTTTAATGAACTGCAATCCGGCATAGATGCAAGCGTATACGAAACAAGGCAGACGCTTTCAAACACAATAACAACTGTTGCGGCAGAATATCTTGAAACCGTTAACGGTTTATCAACGGATTTGTTAGCCAAAATGTCAACAGTGGGCGATATTTCAAACGCCGGTCTTAAAGAAATTGAAAATCTGGTTGATAAAACAAACCGCCAGCAAATTTTAAACGCCAAAGAATTGATGGAAGAAATTCAGAACATTATGAAAATTCAAAATTCTCAAGGCAAAATTGTGACGCAGCAGCTGGATAAAATGGGCAATGTTAATGAGCAGATTGAATATCTTCAAAAAAGTATTGATGAAGAGCTAAAAGCGGGTTTTCATAAATTGGCTTCGGTTCAAAACCCGAAAGAAATCAACATTGCACTTAAAAAAATATACAGCCAGCTGAATGAAATAAAGGCAAATTCAGGTGACGGAAGTTACGATTACACCCTAAAAGACGTTGAATCAGATATCGCCAAACTAAGGCTTGTGTTGGAAAAGGGCGGCAACAGCGAAGTTGTTAAAAACCTTTCCGCTTTAAAAAGCGTTATAAGTGACAATATGAAAATCAACCAAAACGTTGACCAGCAGCTATCTTACGTTAACAATTGGCTCAGAGCCGCTGCAAAAACTATGGAAATTTTGGCGCATAAGGTTGATAAGGCTGAAAAAATTGCCCAGGAAGAAATTAAAGCGCGTCTGTTGCAAACTGAACAAAACCGCGGCGGCTTAAGCCAGGATAAGCTTGACGGCATTACGGCAAACCTGGTTAAAAAATATAAAATTCAAGAAATGCGCCTTGATAATATAGATGAAAAAATTACCTCTTTATTGCAAAAACACGGTGAAGAGCCCGATATGAAGGCTTTCATTGATGTATTTTATGAAAGCATTTCTCAAACAAAAAGCCTTACGACACGGGTTGAAAACATTGAAAACCAACTTGCAAGCCTGCAAAAAAATATGGAAAAAATTATCTCCTACATTGAGGAATAATTTTTATGATTATATCAAATGCAGATGCCATTGCCTATTTTTATAAGGAAGAAGATATTTTTCCTTATAAGCGCTACACGTCCGGCACAATAGAAGGTCAAGGCGGCATTTACACCGCAAAAACGGCTTCTAACCCTTATCCTTTGCTTATGTTGGAAAGTGATATCATAAATTCGCAAGGTTACGGGCTTAAAAAAGGATTTTATGAAATTAAGCCCGATAAAACACTGGATTTTCTGCTTATATATCAAGCAAAAGCGCTAAAGGCAAAGGTTCCCGTTATAAGCGTTGAGCAAATTAATAAAAATCCTGAGAAAAAGGAAAAAATAAGCGAAAAAAGAAAAAAGAAAAAGTATAAAAAAGGCGAATCGCCCGACGATGTTATTTTTTCAAAAGCCGAAATTAAATATGATGAAAAAAACAACTGCTATATGATTTTTTGGGAATACGACAACACAAGGGCTATCGGCGTTATGAAGCTGGATTAACCACATGCGCCGCTGCCACGGCGTAATCATTTGTGTGGGAAAGGCTTACCTTTATGGTTAAGCTTTTATGCTTATCCTTTAAAATTTTTACCTGCGGAGCCCCAAACTTATCGTTCACAATTTCAATTTCTCTATAATAAACATCCGAAATGCCCAAAGAATAAAAAGCCTTAACAACGGCTTCTTTGGCGCAGTACCTTACGGCTAAATGCTGTGCCGCATAAGGCTTTTTAAGACAATATTCAATTTCCTGGGGGGTATAAATTTTTTCCAGGAAACGCTTATGATTAATTTTGTTTTCAAACCTTGAAATTTTTTCAATGTCGCAGCCTATGCCAAAATTCATTTTAATCTCCTTAAAAAACCGCCTAAAGGCGGTTTTATTTTTAAGCTTCTTCTTTTTTATTTATAAGGCATTGAATTTTATCAACAATTTCTTCGCCCTTTTTTTGCATTTCCCCAACGGCATCTTCAGCCCTTGCTTGGATTTCTTTTGCGGCATCTTGTGCTTTTTTATAAGTTTCTTTAGCGCCTTCGCTTAAGATTTCCCGGGTTTCTTCACCTGATTGCGGAGCTAATAAAACCCCTGCAACAGCGCCCACAAGAGAGCCGACAACAAAGCCTGTAACAAATTTTCCTACTGACATAATTAACATTCCTTTCTGTTATTTTTTTCTAAATAATTTTATACCCGTTGTGATACCGCTTAAAAAACCGCCTAAAAGCCCGCCGATTTTTCTACCCACCGTGGAAGTGGCATTGGCAGCGGTTTTAAGTGCTGTATCCAGGGTTGAAAATTTATTGTTAACACCCGACACAATTGAATTTATTGAGTCAGAGGCTTGTCTTAATTCCTTAAGGGTCGGTTCAACTTCGCTTTGCAAGGTTTCCGTGGCTTTTATAGCTGTTTGGGCAAGTTTCCTTAGCTCAATTAAAAGCCTTGTCAGGTAAATTCCTATGCATATCAAAAAAATTATGCTGACCCCGATTAAAATATTTACCATTATTTGTTGTAATTCCATCAACACCTTCCTTTACAGAGAATAAATATCATTTTCTTTATTTTTAGCGCGGGCAAGCTTTTGTGCCTTGTAATCGTTAGCCATTTGTTTATATTTGCGCTCAAGCTTATACTTGGACTTTTCAATCATACCCATGGCCTGCGTTTTTGCTTCTTTGATTTCCGGAGAAATTTTTTCTCTAACGTTATCAATAGCTTCAGCAACCTTTTTGCGGGATTCTTCTCCCGATTTTGGCGCATATAAAACACCAGCAATAATACCTCCTACAATACCTGCCAAAATGCCTATTGAGAAGCTTAACGAATTATCTTTTTCTTGACACATAATATCTCCTTTTTATTATGCTTGATTATATCATCTTTTTTGGGGAACTTCAATTGTTTTTGTTACTAATAATCTTTTATCCAACAAAAGTTGTAAAATTTTGTTACATTTCTTTACAAAGGTAAAGCCCCGTGTACAAAAAAGAACTTATTGCTTTTCCTTGTCCTTCTTGTATTTTTAACCATTCGTATACATCTTTAACGGGAATTTTATAAATCCCTATTATAATTCCGCCGTCATCCAGCGGTTTTTGAATTTGAATATCTTCGGCAATATCGGCTCTTGCAATGGTTAAAGCCTCTGAAACGCAGCCGCCTGAACTTATTACATTTTTTGCAATAATCTCAATTTTATCTGCCCTGTATCCCGTTTCTTCCAAAAGCTCTTTTTTTGCGGCATCTTCAATGGTTTCGCAATCAGCCTCATCCCCCACAAGCCCTGCCGGCAATTCTATGCAAGTTTCAGCAACGTTTTCGGCATAAATCGGCGGGCGGGTTGTTTCTATAAAAATAATTTTAGTGCCTTTATCCGTATGCAAAACAGGCACAATTGCAACAACGCCTGAAACATTGGGGCGGTGGGCATAAAACCACGAACTCCCGCTTGGAGATTGGGTTTTTTTTAATTGCAAAAATTTTGTATCAAATAAAACTTCGTTCATAAAACTATTTTATAACCAATAATTACGAAAGGTCAACCTTTAGGTAGTTTGCAAAATCACAAAGTTTACCCACGGAAAGGTTTAAAATGCCCGATTCTATTTTAGACACATAGCTCCACGAAACATTTATTAATTCAGCAAAAGTTTCCTGCGTATAGCCTTTTTCTTTGCGCACTTTTTGTACATTTTTGCCTATTGTTTTGTATATCTGTTTTTTATCCATATGGAAAATTATTGACGATATTGACATATTTGCGTATTCTCATATAATTGAATAGAGGAGCACGTTCAAATGAAAAAAGGATTTACACTTGCGGAAGTTTTAATAACGCTTGCCATAATTGGCGTTGTGGCAGCCCTTACAATACCGAGTGTTGTTAAGAATTATCAAAAAACACAAACTATTTCAAAGCTTAAAAAAGTATATTCTTCATTGAGCCAAGCCTTTAACCAATCTCAGGCAGAGAATGGTATGTACCAAACTTGGGAAACTGGCACATATCCTGGTGCTTACGAATATTTTGAAAAATATTGGAAACCATACTTAAAGGTGCAAAAAAGATGTACCAGCTATTCCGATTGCGGATATGAAAGTAATACACCTTGGAAAAACATAAAAAATGGTGCTGTAGGAGAAGTGCTTATTTCCACAAATTATAGAACAACTTTTATTATGCAAGACGGTACTCTTATAAATTTATATGTGGCTGGGGGCGCTAATAGTGCTCCGGAATCGACAATATATGTCGATTTAAACAATTCAAAAGAACCCAATCGTTACGGCAGGGATCTTTTTGTATTCTATCGAACAGAAAAAGGGATTTTGCCTGCCTGCTACACATCCACTTATGATAATATTCAAGCAAACTGTTCTAAAAATTCCAACGGTGGAACTTGTTGTGCTAGAAAACTTGCGCTTGACGGCTGGCAGATGAAGGATGACTACCCATGGTAAAAGTTGGGTTTGGCTCCTGTCAAATCAAAGATTTGTCCGCTCCTGCGGCTCGCATAACTCACCTGCGTCGCAACGTCGCCATCGTTGTGCTTCGTGCCACCGCCTCAACGGCGCTGTCACATTCGCACCGGCTGCCGCATTCAAGGATGACTATCCGTGGTAAAAATTTTACCCCAAATAATGAGATATTTCACGAAGCAGCCAATAAATCCCGCCTGAAATTAACATACAAATAGGAATTGTGAAAACCCATGCCATAATTATATTTTTCACCATTCCCCATTTTACCGCGGAAGCATGCATGGTAGAGCCCACGCCCATAATTGAAGTTGTTATAACATGCGTTGTGGAAAGCGGAATTCCGAAGTGCGAAGCTGCCAAAATAACACTGGCAGCAGAAGTTTCCGCCGCAAACCCGTGTATGGGTTTTAATTTTATTATCTTACTGCCCACTGTTCTTATAATCTTCCACCCGCCGGATAAAGTACCAAGCGCCATGGTCAATGCGCACACAATAATAACATAAATAGGTATCTGAAGGCCGCCGTCGGCACCTGTTCCCACAAACCCCCCTGTTAAAAGCGCTAATGATATTATACCCATTGTTTTTTGGGCATCATTTGTACCGTGGCTTAAGGCCATAAGGCCGGATGAAATCAACTGAAGTTTCCTAAAATATTTATTCATCCTATCCGGCTGCGCTTTGCAAAAAAGCTTCAGTAAGATAAGCATAAAAATAAAACCTATTATAAAACCGATAAACGGAGATGTGAACATTGGTATTACAACTTTATCTAACAGTGAAAGGAATTTAACGCAGCCTGTTCCGGCATGCATGATAGAGGACCCCAAAAGCCCGCCTATAAGGGCATGGGATGAACTTGAAGGAAGCCCCCAGTACCAGGTAACTAAATTCCAAACAATAGCGCCCAGAAGGGCGCATAAAATAACTTGAAGGGTTATGGTGGAAGAATCTACAATGCCTGCTCCTATTGTTTTTGCAACGTGCGTTCCCAGAAGCGCGCCGATAAAATTCAAGCTTGCGCCAAAGATAACCGCCTGCTTCGGACTTAAAACCCTTGTTGAAACAACTGTTGCAATTGCGTTTGCGCAATCATGAAAACCGTTTATATATTCAAATGCAAGTGCCGCAATTATAACAAGTATCAATAAGACGAGGGCAAATATTTCCATAACTTAACTCTGTTTCAAAACTATATTAACTATCTGATCAGACACCTCATAACAACTGTCAAGGGCATCTTCAATATCTTTATAAATATCTTTCAATTTAATAATCTCCACTGCTTGGTGGTTACCTGAAAAAAGCTCATCCATTGCCATATAAAGAATTTCATCCCCGTGAGTTTCAACTTCTTTCATTCTTAAATTGCTTGCAAGCATTTTTTGAACAGAGCTTACTTTTTTGAACTTCTTTATTATATAAACCAATTCATCGGCTGCCCTTAAAAGGGTTTCCGATTGTTTCACCATATAGTCGTTGCACTCTGTTAAACGGTAAACTCTTAAGTTAAAACAAACTTTCAAGATTTTTTTGGCAATTTTGTTCAAAAGCGTTGCAATATTTTGTATATCTTCCCTTTCAATAGGAGTTACAAAAGTTCTGTTTAATTCTTTTAATGTACTCCTAAAAAGGTCGCTGCTTTTGTGTTTTAAGCTTCTTGCCGCTATAATATGCTCTTCCTTCAACGCAGAAGTTACAATTTCATTAAATAAAACCGCTGCATCTCTGCATATTTTAGTGCCGGTTTCAAAAAGTACGTAAAAAATTTTCTCCTCCGGAGGCAGAAGATAGGCTAGTAAATTAAACTTTTTCATGTTAATAATTCCTTTTGTATTTTATATAACTAATAATAACATAAGAAAAAAATTTGTTGTCAATTTTTTTAAAAAAATTTTATAAAGCATAAATGACGAGGGTTTAGGGGTGCTACAATTTTGAAACTTTTTTATAAAATTTCAAAAATTTTATTTACATTGTTTTAAGAATGTGATAAAATAATTTCCCAAAGGAGGAGAAGACTATGGTTAATGAAAAAATGGAAAACGCTTTAAACAGCCAAATTAATAAAGAACTTTATTCTGCATATCTTTACCTTGCAATGCAGGCTTATTTTCAAGAATTAGACTTGCAGGGGTTTGTGAATTGGATGAATATTCAAGTGCAAGAAGAAGTGGCGCATGCAATGGGTTTATATAACTATGTGATTGAAAGGGGCGCCAAGGTTGTTTTAAATTCAATTGATAAGCCCGAAACCAATTGGAAAACGCCTCTTGAGATTTTTGAAAACGTTTTAAAACATGAACAGTTTGTAACTTCAAGCATCAACACGCTTATGGATATAGCGGAAGAAATAAGAGACCATGCCGCAAAAAGCTTCCTGCAATGGTATGTTAAAGAACAGGTTGAAGAAGAAGCAAGTGCAGGGGCGGTTTTGGCTAAGTTAAAACTAATTGGTAATGATGCAAACGCACTTTTACAATTGGATAAAGACCTTGCCGCAAGAACTTTTACAGCACCTGTTATAGGTTAGATAGAGGAAGAAAGCATGCCGAACATTATCCCACTCAAAATAGCGGGTGTAGGGTATTATGTGCCTCAAACCGTTATTACGAACGACGATTTAACAAAATTATACGAAACATCCGATGAATGGATTTATACAAGAACGGGTATAAGAGAAAGAAGGGTTGTATCGGGTGAAGAAAATGCCATAGATTTAGGCTTTAAGGCGGCACAAATGGCGCTTAAAAAAGCTAAAATGGACCCGAAAGACTTAGACCTTATTATAACCGCATCTTCAACCCCGACCGATTTATATCCTGCCATGGCTTGCAGAATACAGGCGCGCCTGGGGGTAAATTACATCCCGGCTTTTGATATAACGGCGGCATGCACAGGGCTTATTTATGCCCTTGAAATGGCGCGCGCTTTTATAGGCACGGGGCTTTACAAAAATATTCTGATAGTTGCAACGGATAACAATTCCCGTTTTTGCGACTGGACAGACAGAAGCGTGTCAATCCTTTTTGGGGACGGCGCAGGAGCTATGGTTGTAACTGCCTCGGATGACGGTATCAACGATATTATGGCACTGGATATAAAAGCGGACGGTTCAATCGGGGAATATTTGACTTTGCAGCTTACCGGTCAAAACTGCCCGCTTGTCGAACCTTGTGAGAAAAAACCCGTTCACATTAAAATGGATGGAAGGGAAGTTTACAAGTTTGCCGTTAAAATAGTGCCCGAATACATTGACAAATGCCTAAAATCTTTAAATTTAAAGCCGGAAGATATTGATTATCTGATACCGCATCAGGCAAACCAAAGAATTATAGAGGCAATTCAACAGCGCCTGAATTGCCCCAATGAAAAAGTTATTTCGAATATAGAGCGCTACGGAAACACTTCTGCTGCTTCTGTTCCTATTGCATTGGCGCAGGGAGTGGAAGAAGGTAAAATTAAGCTTCCTTCAACCGCAATTTTATGCGGTTTTGGCGCAGGCATGACCTGGGGCGTTGCAATTGTAAGGCTAAGAGAAGGAATTTGTTAAAATAAATGCTATAAATAAAAGATAAAACATGCCGCACCAGATAAGGGGCACTATTGTTATTTTTCTGAACACTAAAGCGCTTAAAATTACGCACGCAAACGAACAAAAAACGATTATAATGTTTGCTAAAGCGCTGAAGTTGAAAACCCACGGCGTTAAAAGAATGCCTATTGACATTGGGATTGTGCTTTGAAAAACCATAGCGCCTGTTATATTGCCAAGCGCAAGCGTATCTTTTCCTTTTTTTATCCAAATAATACTGTTTGTAATTTCGGGCAATTCTGTTGCAACAGGTGAAATTATAAGGCTTAAAATTAACGGACTTACTTTAAAAAGTAGCGAAAAATACTTAATTTCCTGAACAAAAAAATGTGCCGCGACAATTAAAATCATCAATGAAAAAATAATTTGTACAGTTACGTTAAGTTTGCAAGGAATGCCTTTAAATATTTTACATATTAAAAGTTCTTCCAACGCCCCTTCTTCATTGCTGTTAGAAGCTTTTCTTATTGTTCTGTAAGCGTATATAATATAGTAAAAAATCAAAAACAGGGCAATTAAAATTTTAAACGGTTTAAGGGGGCAAAACGCCGCAAAAATTGCCGCAGTGTAGCTAAAAATAAGAAATTTAAAATCTCTTAAAAATAAATTTGCACCTGTTGAAATTTCGCTGTTTCTTAATTTCATTTTGGAAAATAACAAAATTGAAAAACCGACCAAACACATAGCCAATGTTGAGAGCAAAAATATAGAGCCTAAAATTGCGCCTGTGCCTATTTCAAAACCGGTCTGCATGCCCAAACCTGCTATATAACCTCCAAGAATTGCAACCAGGGGCACAACGGTTTCAGGCAGTGCCGTTCCAATTGCTGCAAAAACAGAGCCCATGGCCCTTTCCCCCAAATTTAAAATTCTTCCCAAATGCTCAATTGCGTTTGTAAAAACAATGCAGCTGTAAACTATTGCAAATAAAAGAAAAACCGTTAATAATAAATGTAAAATTATCTCCATCAAACCCTCATAAGACATCCAGCTTGCAAATCTGTTTGTATTCACAATATTTGCAGCTATTTTCCAAATATGAAGGCTCAAATTTCAAATTTTCAATATTTTTATAAGTTTCTAAAATCAAATTTTCAATATATTTCATATCTTCATCGGTTAAATTTTTATAAATGCTCTTTGGGTGGTTTTCAACATAAATTAGCCCAACATCCGCCACTTTCACATTTTTCAACTTTTCAAACGCGTATTTATAAAAACAAAGCTGGTTAAAATGTTTCTCCCAATTTCCGCCTATATTCACCTGGTTAGCGCTTGGCGGCATGCCTGTTTTATAATCGTAAAGCGAATATGTTCCGTCTTTGTTTTTTTCAATTCTGTCAATTTTGCCTGTTACAAAATAGTTTCCGACATTTAAGTTGTCAAAACAAAATTCAATTTCTTCAATTTGCGAAACGGGCATTTCAACAAAATGCGGGTAATAATTCTTTAAAAATTCAAATCCGTGTTTTTCATATTTTTTGCGTTTTGCGTCATTTGTAAATACGCTTTTATTCAAAATGCCGTTCAGTTCTTGCGCTGCACGCTCAGGTGTGTAATATTCGCCTGTTTTTTTGGCATAATTTACGGAATTTTCCAAAACTTTATGAACGGCGCTTCCAAAATTGGCGCTGTCCCAATCGCCCATTTTAATGTCTATGCCTAAAATCCTTTTGTACAAAAAGTTTCTCGGGCATGCAGCATAATTATTTAAGCTGCTCGGGCTTAAAATAAGAGTTCTGATTTTTTCCCTTATTTCGTTTTCAAAAGCTTTTTTGTTGCCTTTCGCCTTTGCTGAAATTGAGCGCATATATTGCATAAGAAATTCATCGCCCCTGCATTCAAACTGTTCTTTTTCAAAATCAAAAACATCTGCAAAAGCCAAAAATTTTGTTATCTGCTGCGGCTTTTCGCTGTCAAAATCGGCAAAAGATAAAGTCAGCGCATATTTTGCCCTTGTAATACCCACAAATAAAAGCTTTAAAAGTTCGCTTTCTTTCTTTTTTTGCGCTTCTTCTTTTTCTAAAACCTCATCCGTTATGAATTTATATTCGCCCGGCATTTTAAAGTTTTCCCACTGCTTTGAAACAAGGTTTGGCAGATAAACCTGCCCGAATTCCCTGCCTTTAGCCCCGTGGTATGTCAAAAGCTGAATGGCGTTTTGCGCAAAAGAACTCTTTTCGGTTTTAATGTCAATTCCGTTTAGTAGAGCCTCATCAAGGTGTTTTACAAAAGAGTTTAAACTTATTGAAGGGTCAAATTTAAAAATCTCACCCGCCTCATCCATTATCCTTTTAATTCCCAAAATATTTTCAAGGCGGTTTTTTTCGCTTCCAACAAAACACTCTAAAATCCCCGTTTTATTAACAAGTTCAATCAAAGTGTTTTTTAAAGAATGTTTTTGGGCAAAATCTTTTAAATAATCAAAAGTTTTTAGAAAACCATTTATTCTGTTCTCATCCGCCCAGTCGGATAAAATTCTCATATTTGTAATAAAATCTTTGCGCTCTTCCCTTCGCCCTATAAGGTTTTGGCGCAAAAGTTTAATGTAATCTTCCAAATTTATATTAAAAGGTTCTGACAAAAGAAGGGCAAAAAGCTTGTCGCCATTCAAAATGTGGTTATCAAGAGCCTTAAGATAAAAATAAATTAAAATTGAAGAGCGTATTTCAAAAATGCTTTTGCCTTCATTCATCTGATAAGGGATATTTTTGGCATCTAAAAGTTGGGCAAAAGTGGCAAGTTCCGCCTTTTTCTTACATATAATTGCAATTTCCGATAACATTTTTTCGCCGTTTTTATCTTTGGGGCAGGCGGGGGAATTTATTACTTTTTCAATGTCATCTGCTATATAATTAAATTCCTGCAAAACTTCGCCAAAATGAAGCATTTTAGCCTTTTGGTTTTTTGAAATCACAGCCTGGTTTTTGGCAGTTAATTCTTTTGAAATATTATAATTTTTAAAAGCGGGGTTATTTTCAAGCCTGCCTTCATCTTGCAAAATAACTTTGCGGCTTAAATCTAAAATTGTTTGAGTGGAGCGGTAATTTTCCCTAAGACAAATAACCAAACATTCGGGGTAACGCTTTAAAAAGTTTTCAATATTATCATTTTTAGCACCTTGAAAACCGTATATAGTTTGATCGTCATCCCCCACCACAAACACGTTTTTTTCTTTAACGCCCTCTAAAAGGTTAAAAATTATAGTGTTTTGAATATCGTTTGTATCCTGGTATTCGTCCACCAAAAAGTATTCGTATTTGTTTGCAACATCTTCTAAAAACTGTCTGTCTGCTTCAAATTCACTGATAACAAAATTAATCATATCCGAAAAATCAATTAGGCTTAAAGCGCGCATTTTATCGCAGTAGGTTTCATAAATCTGCCAAAGTTCTTCGGCTTTTTTGATGTCATTTCTAATTTTTTCAATCGTTTCAAGCCGCCCTTTATAATCAGTTTTACCTTTTTCAATTTTTTGGCGAATTTCGCATTCAAGTTCTTTAATTTTTGGGGTCAAGTTGGGATTTTTATCAATATAAGATAAATATTCATCCCTGCCCATTCTTAAGGATTTTAGCTTTGAAACATAATCCGTAAAGCTTTTTGCAAAGTGGTATTTATCTGCTTTTGGCGGCACAAAATATTCAGGTTCAACTTCATCAATTGTATCTTTCATAAGCTGAAGCTTTAAAGTATCGCTTATTAAAGAAACATTCGGTGCTAAATTAAACTGCATGGGGTTTTGCCTTATTATTTCATTACAAAAAGAGTGATAAGTGTAAATATCAACATCGGACGCTTTTATGCCGACTTCTTTAATCAGGCGCGTTCGCATTTCGCATGCGGCGGCATCTGAAAAAGTGAGGCAAAGGATTTTTTGCGGGTCAATATCGCTTGATAGCATATATTTAATGCGCTCAATCAGCGTAAAAGTTTTGCCGCACCCCGGGCCTGCAAGCACCATAATTTGCCCTTTTAGGGTTTTAATGCAGCTTTCTTGTTCAACACTCGGTTTTTCTTTTTCCAAAACTGACATAAATTTCCTTTAGAAAAATTATATCATAAATCAATGAAATCTGGTTTTTGTAAGGTCTGCTTTTCGCATTCTGACATTTTGCGGCGTTACTTCAACAAGTTCATCTTCTGCTATATATTCTAAACACTCTTCTAAAGACATTATTTTAGGCGCTTGAAGGGTCACCATAACGTCTGCCGTGGCGCTTCTTGTATTGGTAAGTTTTTTTGTTTTACAAATATTTACCGCAATATCCTGCGCCCTGTTGCCTTCGCCCACTATCATTCCTTTGTAAACTTTTGTTTTAGGCGTTACAAAAAATGTTCCCCTGTCTTCAAACTGGTGCAGCGCATAAGGAATGGCTTCGCCTTCTTCAAAAGAGATAATGGAGCCGCTTCTTTTTTTGGGAATATCGCCCATGTGTGTGTCATATTTTTCAAAAGTATGGCACATAATGCCTTCGCCTTTTGTCATTCTTATAAATTCATTTCTAAAGCCTATAAGCCCGCGCGACGGGATTTTAAAAGTAAGCTGCGCGCGCGTATCATTTGTCTGCATATCAAGCATAACCGCTTTTCTTCCTGCCAGGCGCTCAATGCAGCTTCCCGCAAATTCCGCGGGAGAATCCACCACAAGATTTTCAAAAGGTTCAAGCGTTTGCCCTTCAACTTTTTTTAAAATAACCTCAGGCTTTGAAACTTGAAATTCATAGCCTTCACGCCTCATTGTTTCAATTAAAATGCCTAAATGCAACTCTCCGCGCCCGCTCACTTTAAAAGCATCCGTGCTTTGGGTATCTTCCACCCTTAAGCTCACGTTTTTTTCAAGTTCGTCATAAAGCCTTTTTCTTAATTGGCGCGATGTTACAAATTTCCCCTCCTGCCCTGCATACGGGCTGTCATTTACGGAAAAATTCATCTGCAACGTGGGTTCATCAATTTTAATTAAGGGAAGCGCTTCGGGCATATCGGGTGATGATATGGTCTCCCCTATTTGAATATCGCTAAAACCTGCAATACCAACAATATCGCCCGCCCAGGCTTCTTGAATTTCAACGCGTCCCAAATCTTTAAACCCGAAAAGCTTTGTAACCTTGCCTTTTGATATTTTACCCTCACGGTTTATAAGCGAAACTTGTTCTTGCGTTTTAATGCGCCCGTTTATTATACGCCCTATTGCAATTCTTCCCACGTAATCGTTATAATCAAGCGTTGTTACGTGAAATTGCAAATTTTTATTAGGGTCGCCTTTTGGGCACTTGATATTTTCAATAATGCAATCCATTAAAGGCGCTATATTATTGGATTTATCTTCTAATTCCTTTTTGGCAAAACCAAGCATAGAGCTTGCATAAATTATGGGAAAATCCAAAAGTTCTTCATTTTCTGTTAATTCGGTAAACAGGTCAAAAACATCGTTCAAGGCTTTATCGGGGTCTGCGGCGGGTTTATCAATTTTATTTATAACAACAATAATTTTTAAGCCCAGCTCCAGCGCTTTTGATAAAACAAATCTTGTTTGGGGCATTGGCCCTTCGGCCGCATCCACAATTAAAAGGGCGCCGTCAACCATTCCCAAAACCCTTTCAACTTCCCCGCCAAAATCCGCATGGCCCGGGGTATCCACAACATTTATTGTATAACCTTTGTAATTTACGGAAATATTTTTTGAAAGAATTGTAATTCCGCGCTCGCGCTCCAGATCATTTGAATCTAAAATGCAGGTTTGAACTTCTTGATTTTCCCGAAACACTCCGCTTTGTTTTAACATACAGTCAACTAATGTGGTTTTGCCATGGTCAACGTGGGCTATAATTGCAATATTGCGCAGCTTTTGAATGTCTTTTTTGTTGTTCATACTTCTTTTCTGAAAATAAATAGATTTTAACTACTTTTATTATACAACAAAAAATATTTAATTGCTTTTAATTTTTTTAAGCAGAAATAAAAACGGAATAACTGCAAATGAGGCAACGGCCAAAATTCTAAACGATTCAATAAAGCCCCAAAGGGTGGATTGCTTCAAAAGCTCTCCGTATAAAACATACTGCGCCATATAATTGGCGCTAACAGGGTGTGTATATTGCGCCAAAGCGCCTGTAAGAGCACTTAATTTTGCTTGAAAAACGGGATTTAGCACATTCAAATTTTCTACCAAATTTGCCTGGTGAATTTGCGAAAACCTTGAAATTATAGTTGCGGCAATTGAAGTTCCGACAGCCCCGCTTATATTTTTAAGCAAATTTTGCATACCCGCAGCGTTTGTCATTTGGGTGTTTTTTAAAGTGCTGACAGAAAGTTCTATTAAAGGAATCATTGCAAGCCCCATACCAAAACCGAACACAAAATTCGGTATTGCAATATTCATGCTTGAAATATGTAAATTCAAGTTGCCCAGGCTTAAACCCGCTCCCCCTATAAGGCAAAGCCCGATGCCCGCTAAAATTCTGTTGTCCACTTTATTGGAAAGAGCCGCATAAATTGTCATGGCAAAAAGTGCACCTATGCCTCTGGGCATCATAGAAAGACCGCTTAAATATGCGTTATATCCCATCAGGCTTTGCAAAAATTGCGGCAGTATTGCTAAAGACGCCAGTAAAACCCCCTGAATTACAACCTGCATTAATGTTCCCGCAAAATAGTTTCTGTCTTTAAAAATGCTCAAATCCACAAGCGAATCTTTATTCACGGCCTGCGACCAGAAAAATAAAACAGCACAAACCACCATAACAATTGTAAGCTGCCAAACCCAGGCAGAATGAAACCAATCTGCGTTGTTGCCTTTATCAAGAATGATTTGAAGGGATACAATCCAAAGTGTTAAAAATAAAAAGCCCTTGCCGTCAATTTTAACATTTTTCTGCTTTTGGGCATAGGGAGGATCTTCCAAAAATTCATTGGCTAAAAAGATAGTAAAAATGCCTATCGGTAAGTTAATAAGAAATACCCACGGCCAATTCCAGTTATCCGTTATCCAGCCTCCGATAACAGGGCCTATGATAGGTGCTACAACCACAACAAGGCCGAACATAGCCATTGCTTTGCCGCGCATATTTTTGGGAAAAGCTTCTAATAAAATTGCTTGCGATACCGGCAGCAAACCGCCGCCGCCAAAGCCTTGCAAAACGCGCGCGACAATCATCATATCTAAAGATTTCGAAACCCCGCACAGTACAGATGCAACAGTAAACAGTATGGCGCTGAAAATAAAAAAGTTCTTTCTGCCTAAAAGCTTGCAAAACCAGTCTACTGCGGGTATTATAATGCCGCTTGCAACAAGATAGCTTGTTAAAATCCATAAAGATTCTTCACGGCTTGCGGAAAATGTTCCCGCCATATGCGGAAGGGCAACGTTTGCAATTGTTTCATCCAAAACAAACATAAAAGCCGCAAACATGGTTGGCATTGCAATAAGCCATGGCCCTCTGCCGGGCCGCCATTCTTGTTCTTTTATTACGGCTTCCGACATTTTACTTTACTCTTACTTTCGGAATAACAGACATGCCTGAAACTATGTTGTATTTTTCTTTGTCAATAGGTTCGGCAAACAAAATTTTAACGGGTATGCGCTGCACAATTTTTACAAAAGAACCTACGGCATTTTCCGGCGGAAACAAACTGGATTTAGCGCCTGACGCCCTTTGCATGCTGTCTATTTTACCCTTAAAGGTTTTATTGGGGTATGCATCAATTTTAATTAAAACTTCTTGCCCGACCTTCATCTTGCCAACCTGGTTTTCCTTAAAATTTGCAACAACCCAAACGTCATCGGGCACAATAACAAACAGGGGCTGCCCAACCTGAACATAAGCGCCTTTTTCAACCTTTTTATTTGTAACCGTACCATTTCTCGGAGCTAAAATATTTGTATATTTTAAGTACAACTCTGCCTGGTCTCTTAATGCTTTTAGCGCCTTCAGGTCAGCGTCTGCAACTTTATTGCTGTCTGTTGATAAAATATTTTGCTCTGCTGTTGTTTGTTTTGCTTTAATTCCGTCAAATTTTGTTTGCGCCTGGTCTAAAGTTTGTTTTGAAACAGCACCCGTTTTATACAAATTTGTGTATCTTTCTAAATCTTTTCTTGCTGCCTCAATTTCGGAATTAATTGCGCTTAAGTTAGCTTTTGCAATATTTTGGCTTAAAAGCGCTTTCGTATATTGCGCCTGCGCTTGTTCAAGGCGCACTTTATAATCTGTATCGTCAATCTTTGCAACTAAATCGCCCTCTTTTATTTTTTGGTTATCCGTAATATATGTTTCAAGAATCTGCCCTGAAACTTTAGGGGCAATTTGCACCATGTGGCTTTCCACATAGGCATCTTCAGTTGATTCAAATCTTGATGCGTTTATTATGCAAGCGGCCAAAAAAACTGCCAAAATGCCCGCCGCGACAAATAAAATATATCTTTTTTTAAATCGGTATTTTCCCAATTTTAATTCTGTGTTGTTTTGTGCTTCGTTATTTTCCACTTCCTGTCTCCTATATCTGCTTGTCAATTATTGATTTAAAAACTTCGCGGCAATGTTTTAGGGCTTGTATAATTTTTTCCTCTTCTTCATTGCTCACCTTATTTTCAATAAGTTTAAAGGTGGGCTTTAATTTTTTAGAAACAAGCACAATAAATTCCTCGCCGCGTTTTGTTATTGAAAGCTTTTTTATCAGCCTGTTATTTTTTGTGTCCGCTTTAATATCAATAAGCCCTTTTGTATAAAGTAAATTTGTTAAGCGGCCCGTGCTTGCCCTATCTTTTAAAAGAAGTTTTGCTAAATCCCTCATGCACATATTTTCATTTTTGGCGATATTGCTAAGAGCAATAAATTCTTCAAACGAAATCCCGGCCTTGATTTTTTCAAAAAACTCCGCTCCGATAACACTCAAATACCTTGCTGTTAATTGTATTTGGTAATATAAGCTTTCAGTATAATTAGAATTTTTCACTTTTTTACCTTCTGTTGTTTTTAAAACATGTTGCATTTGCAACACTATTATGTTAGCATGTAATTACATTAAATGTCAAGCATGGGGTAACACGATATGAGAAGAAACAAAATTACAGCAATAGCAATAATTTTGGGAATGCTTTGGATAAATTTTCTGCCGCTGGGAGCATGCGCAGTACAGGAAAAAAAGATTGAAAAAGGCAAAATTGATTATATAAATTTTGGCTGGTGGCAGGAATATGAAGACGAGTATTTGGAAGGTTATATTTTGAAGGCTGTTGAAAACAATCAGGATTTAAAAATAGCTACATTGCGCGTTGAAGAAGCAAGGCAGGCAACTAAATTACAGCTTGCAAATGAAATGCCCTCTTTAACGGTGGGTGCATCACCGCTTTTATATAAAATGCCAGGTACAACAAGCACCGAAGGGCTTTTTTCCGTTCCAATTATTGCAAACTATGAAATAGACATATTTTTAAAAAATCATGATAAAACAAAAAGTTCCAAAAAACTTTATGAGGTTTCGCAGCTTAATGAAAAATCAGCATATATAAGCGTGGCGGGGGCTGTGGGCACAGCTTATTATAATATAGTAAAATTGGACAAACTTATTTTATTACAGGAAGAAATTATAAAAGACAGAAAACAAATTTATGACCTTATGAAGCAAAGCAATGAACAGGGGCTTGTTTCGACATCGGATTTAGTTAAGGCAGATAAATCATATATTATAGCAACTTCGGATTTAATTGAACTTATAAAAGCAAGAGAGGTTATGTTGAACACGCTTGCGGTTTTAACGGGAGAAAGCCCGAATAATGCGAAAAATTTTGAAAGAATTTCTTATGACAGCCTGAATATTAAAAAACAAATTCCTGCCGCTATTTCATCTGAAATTATAACACTTCGCCCTGATTATTTAGCCGCCGAAAAAATGGTTGAGAAAGCTAAAATTGATGTAAGAGTTGCAAAAAAAGAATTTCTGCCAAAAATTGATATAGCAGGCATTTTGGGCTTTACGCAAGGCGGCGGATTTTCCATGAATTGGACGGATGCACTTTTTGGTGTCGGCGGGGCGGCACTTTTGCCTTTGTTCACCGGCGGTCAAAGACTTGCCAATTTAAGAATAAATAAAAATAAATATGAACAAATTTTGCAAAACTATTATAAAACGAACTTGATTGCAATTCAGGAAGTTAATGATTCCCTAAGCGTCTTAAAGCTTGATGAAGGCAAATATGAAAAAAATGTAAAAGCGCTTGAGATGGAGCAAACCGATTATAAATATAATCAAATGAAATACAGTGAAGGCGTTATTTCTTATTTAGATTTATTGCAGAGGAAAGAAACAATGTTGTTCACACAAAAAATGGTAGCTTCAAATAAGATAGACTGCTATGTGGGCCAAATAGGGCTTTATAAGGCAACTGCGGCAGAAAATTTATAGTTCATACTCAATCCACCCGGCACTTGGTTGAAAAATCAAGTGCCTTTTGATACAAAAATACAAATGCCATTAATATAAAAAATAAAAATCGGCCCTGTTGAACTTGGAATTTACATAATTTGATTATTATGATATTATATAATCATAAAAAGGAGAATTTTTATGAGAAAATTGTTAATTGCCTTGTTATCAGCTCTTGTTTTAATGCCATGCGCATTTGCAATTCAAGAAAGAGTACAAGACGGCACAACATATAAAGTTAAAAAAGGCCTTACAAGGGAAGAAGTTCAAGAAGCTCTTGGAAACCCCAGCATTATTGCAAAGGATGCAGATAAAAAAGAAACCTGGGTTTATGACAAAACTTTGAGCCTTATGGCGGACGACAGGCAAGATTTTTGGAGTAATACTGTTTTGGCAGGTTATATGGCGGCTGAAGAAAGAACTCAAATGCAAACAAAACCAATTAACCTTATTCTTAAATTCAACAATAAAACAAATAAATTAGATTCTTACAATGAATTTACGTATCACAGAACAAAATTTCATTAATAATTTTTAGTAAAGGAGCGAATATGGCAACTATTATCGGCGTAAAGTTAACTGATAGGTATAACCATTCTGCAAAATTTCAAGAAGTTCTAACTGAATTCGGCTGTTTTATAAAAACGCGCTTAGGCTTGCACCCCACAGATCCAAACAGCTGTTACCCTTATGGAATAATACTCCTCGAAGTAATTGATGACACAAAGGCAAAAGAAATTTTAGACAAACTTTGTGAAATTAACGGGGTTGAACTTCAGCAAATGGTTTTTAATTAGTTAAAGGTAAAGACGAAACAATAACACCGCTTTTGGCGCAAGAATCGGCAATAAAAGTGCGTTTTAGTTATATAAAAACAATAGCAGATTATTCGGCAACCGTGAGTGATTTAGAAAAAGCAATAGGAACTTCTTTGCAATGCACAGAAGAACTTTAAGGCATGGTTAAACATCTTGTAAGGGAAGCTTTAAAAATCCGCCCAGTTTTAAAAGCAGGGGATACAAGAAAATTACAAATATTGCGCAAACAAAATTATTTACAAAATCAATATATGCGCCCGTGAACTGTTTTAGGAAGTCAAATGAAAACGACAACAGTACTAAAATGGCTATTCCTGCCAAAAAACGAATTATCTTTTCAACAATAGTTCCTTGCGATGCGTCAAAATCAAGAAATCTTCTGCATAAAAGCCACCCTGTAAATACTCCGAAATTATAGCCGGAATTTGTAAGCACACTGATTTTTATTTTATAAGGATTAACCAAAATTTCACCGTTTAAATAATCAATAGGGTAGGTTTTAACAAACACAAAAGCAACAACGGCAAGTATCAAAATACAGGTGGTCAGAAAAACAATAATATCCCTGTTTTTGCCGCCATCAACCCACACAATGAGGTAATGAACCAAAAACAGAAGAACAAATGCAACAAGAAGCGAAACTATAACATCCTGAGGCGTGTGCACACCCAAATAATTCCTTGAAAATGCAACCAATAAAACAAGTGCTATCATAATATATCTTATGAGTTTATTTTTCCAAAAAAGAAAAGCGCAAGCACCCCAAACAGACATTGCCTTGGCGCTGTGCCCGCTTGGAAAAGAATACCCGTGCGCCATTTCCAGCGCAGCATAAGGCGGCTTGATGCCGGGGTTAATAACCCAGGGGCGATAAACACAGGCAGCCATTTTCAAAAACTGGTTTAATAAAAGTGAATAACCGCTAAGCAAAATCAAGTAAATGCCTTTTTTATTATCTATGCACCAATAAATCCCGCAAATAAAAAGAAGCGGAATTATTATTTCGCCAAACTTTGTTATAAAAAGGAAAAATTGCGTAAAAAAAGGGTTGGCGGCTTCCCTTGCGGTTTGCAACGACAATAAGCAATCTATTTGCGGATTTATCCAGCTACTCTCTTTTAATAAGTTAAAAATCATCTTGTAATATTATAGCAAAAATAGGCGCAATGGCAAAATTTGCCCCTGTAAATTTTTATGCCGTTTTAATATTATTGCTGTTTTTCCATTTAATAAAAAAGTAAATTCCCAAAATAAAATATATAATTCTTACCAAAAATATGGAGAATATCTTCTCGCCCGCCATATAGGCTTCATGCCACATTATAATTGACAAAAAGTTTACCATTGTCCACACAATCCATTGTTCAATGGACCTTCTTACGGTTAAAATCATGCCTGCAACCGAAAGAACGGTCATTGAAGCATCAACGAGGGGAGATTTATCATTTATATGCACAAAAAACAGGTACGTAAAAACAGTGGCAATTATTGTTAGAATTATCATTAACGCAAGCTGTTTTCGGTTCAGCCTTTCTTTTATTATTTCATTTGTGGCTTTGTTTAAATGGCCTTTCCAGGCAAAAAACCCGATTATTTCCATTGGAAAATAATATGCAAGGTGCAAGATAAAATTCCCGTACAGGGCAAGTTCATATGATAAATAAGCGCAGGCAAGCGTTCCCGCCATTCCGAAAAAATAACAGTACGCTTTGCCTTTGCCTGCTAAAATTGTATATATAATGCCGCCAATGGCTGCAATTATTGCAAGCGCGCTATCGCGCATATAAAAAGAGCAAAAAAGAACAATAAAAATGACACTAAAAAAGAAAAATACCTCAAGCCCGCTCCAGGTTGAAAATTCTTTTAATATATATTTTTTAAATTGTTTTATATGCATATTGCTTTTGCCTCATGCGCGCTTTTATTGCCGCCCTTTGCCATTTTATCCGCGCAAAATATTGATATCATTGGAATTAAAATATAATATAGTGAGCTTAAAATAATTATGGGTTTTGCAACTTTCATACCGTTTAAATACTTATACAAATTCGGGTCAGCCGCATTTGCCTTGATAAAATTATCTTCAAATTTCTTTGCGGGGCCTTTAAGCATATTGTTTAAAAGATAGCCGCCCCCCACGCATAAAGCCGTTGAAAGAGCAGCGTTATAAATAAGGGCGTCCTTGTTTTCTTTATCCATTTTTTTATTTAAAGCCGTAAACCCTGCAAAACAAGCGGTTACAAGCACATCTTTAAGGTTCAGCGCATGTTGAAAGAAATTGGAATCTTTGCGCTTCAGCGCTATTTTTTGAACATCTTCACTATCTATTACGCCGGCAAGCGTTTTTGAAAGCCTTGCGGAAATTCCCCCGCCTTTAAACGAAACTGCCTTTGGGCAATTTTCATTTTGCGCCTCTTTTTTCTTGTTGTTTTTGTTAAAAAGCAGCTTTGTTGCAGGCACAATTAAAGCAGCCGTGATAATTGCCTTGGGCAATATTGCCAAAAATTCCGGGCTTAATTTCGTAATTTGTTTTATAAAATTATAGGCAGGGGCTTCGTCCAGAGTTTTTGAAGAGCGCTGAAGGTTCTTGATTGTTTCTGGTTTTAAATAGTCTTTGGGCGCTTTTGTGATATTATCTACCGCGCGCGAAACAGGGTAGAATATTGCGGCGCTTAAACCTGCGTCTAAAAAGCTTGAAGCTATTGATTTTGCGCTTGCATAGTGCCTGTTTTTAGCGGACGTATCAGGGGTTAAAAGGATTGCCGCAGGCCTTACGATTGAAGAAAAGAAAAATGTTGTACCCGCAGCCACAATAGTACCGTTTTCTGAGGCATATTTAAGGCCTTTTAACAAAAATTTGTTATTATAAAACGAACCAAACGCTGTATTGGAGTTATCGGTTTTAGTTATCTTCATATCAACTACAATTATAGCTGAAAGAAGATTAATTTACATTATAAGTAAGGTTATCAGTTTTCTATTAATACATGATTGCCGTTAATTGTTACCCAATGCCCGTCGCCGCCTCCATTGCCGGAAGAGCCGGAAGATTTTACTTTTGAGGCACCGCCTTCTTTCTTTGACTTATCTTTTACTTCAGCTTCTGACATAATTTTGCCCTCTTTCAGCTGTTGTTTAATATATTTTTCATTTTTGGCAAACTCTTCCGGCGTCATTTTTTTGATTTCTTCTCTGGTTATTATTCTTTCCGGACTAAAGTCATTGTAAGATACAGATCCTTTAAGTGATGCTGATTGATTTAATAATGGAATATATTCTTTAGCATTAGAAATATTACCCATATTATCAATGTCATGTTTGTCAAGAGAAACATTTAGATTTAATCCGTTACTTTTATGTACATAACCTTTATTGTCTAAATAATCATTGACAACAAATGTCCTACCAAATTGATTGTCTATATTTTTTATAAACACGGGATCATTAGCATTGCCATAATTTATGACATTACCAGGTGCAGCATTTGTTTGCAAAATATCTTTAACTCCATATGCCCCGAAGGTAACAGCGCTTTTACCAGTTTCATAACCCATAATTTGCCCTAAACTGCCCCCCAATGAATGACCCGCAAAGGTGATGCTGTAACCTTTAAAAGACTTAGTTGTTTCATTGTAATATTCTCGCGCATCTACCGTTTGAGATGGTATTTTGCCTAGATATAAATCCATATCATTTAATACATCGTTCCTAGCTTCTTCATAGCCTCGATTTACATCAGTACCTCTAAAAACAATAACCATGTTTTTGCCTTTAACAAAAGTTTTCGCATAAAATCCAGTTTCCCTGTTTTGTTTTTGAGATATTTCTATCCATCCATCAGGCTTTTTTGTACGATCTTCTGTGTAGACATAATTAGACAATTTTTGGAGTTGTTTGTTAAAATCATCATTAAGCATAGTGTATTTCCTCTCTATTTGTTGTAATATAAAAATATGTTAGATAAATTAAAAAAATCTTTAATCTTAAATTTTTTATCATTATTGGGGTTTGTAATATCGTTTTCTTGGCTTTATCAATTTTTAACATTTGGACACGCTCAACATAATTGGTTAAATCATCCGACTTTTACTTTATTTATTCTCGTAAAGCAATATTTATTGGTTTTTATATTGGTGTTATTATTTGGAATTGAAATGTTATTTAAAAAATACGCTAATATAAAATTAGAAATTGCTTTTGATAATAAATTTTATAATTTTATTTTTAAGACGGGGTTGCTGTTTGCAATATTACCATTAGTTTGTGTAGGAATTATAATCACCCGCGCGCTATTTCGCAATAATTAGTAAACTATTTATATTTGTATCATATAGCATCACCGAACATCGCCAATCCGTATTTCTCTTTACGTAAAATTACCTAATTCCTAGATAAAAGCATTAAAAAAAGGATACAAACGTATCCTTTTGAATTTTGAATGTCATTTACAACTTCCGAACTTATTTGCTCAAAAATGTAGCATAGCTCAAAAACTTATATTATTTTGTGCCCAATCTTTTCTATCATCAGAACCTCTAAATACAATAACGACATTATTATTATAAAAAACTTCAATATAACCCCTGGCCGGCTCATTTTGAAAAGAACAAAACGTTGACAAAAACAAAAATTATTAGCAGTATAAATGCAACCATTAAGATCATACTTAAGGGAACGGGTTTTTTGCAGACTTCATCTAATAACGCTTCGTCAAAAGAGCTATCCAGTATTTCGGGATTTGCCATAATTTTGTCGGATTTTAGCAATTTTTTTCTAAAAAAATCAAAATTTGCGGAATAATAACAATATAATGCAATAAAAATGTATGCTTTTATAAAAATTATTGTCAGAACCAAAATACCAAGCCCTTGTAGCCAAAGTCCTTTGGCCATGTAATAAAAGGGTCCAAAAATAAAAGCCCAGCCGTTAGCGGCAAATTCAAACTTTGCCCTGTTAACATAGCCTAATTTTTTAAATTCATCCCTCTGCTTCCATGACCACGGATTTTTAATTCCGCCGTTTAAATAATTAAGGTTATACACCGTATGGATTTGTTTAAATTTTTTCTTCCAATTATCGGAAACATCCAATTCGTCAATAATTTGATTAACTTCCATATAAGACATTTTAATTTCTCCGCTATTTCAGAAACTGATTATAACATATTTAGACAATCTACACTCATTTATATGCATTATCTTTGTGTTTTGCGCAATAAGTAAATGGCTTTGAATACTTTATATTATAGGGCGGCAAATAGTCGGTAAAAATAAAAAAATTAACTTTTATTAAAAAATAAAACAGGGTCAAAACCCTATTGAAATAACCGGGTCATCTTGAACCCGTCCTTAGCCCCTGGCGAATTTGCAATCCTTAATGTTTTCTAAAATAAGTTTAACTGGCACATTGGACTATACCAACTGATTACAATAATAATTTTCATATTAGCCAAAATTGGGGATGTAAACAAATAATGTAAATGATAAATTATTTCATATTTCAATAATGTAAATAAAGGAGGCATTAAATGGATAGATATATTTGCAGAGTTTGTGCCAACATATATGACCCCGCCGCAGGAGATTACACAAGTAACATTCCGCCAGGTACACCATTTGAAAATTTACCGCAAGATTGGGTATGCCCTGTATGCGGCTCCGGCAAAGACAAATATGAATTTTTATCTCAAGAAAGGTATGAAAGAATTTTTCCCGAACTTTAACATGTTTATTATTTCCACTGTTTACTATAAAAAATCGAAAGGAGAAAATATGTTTGGTAAATCAAATAAAGATATAGAAATACTAAATAAAGGCCTTGAAACAGAACGGTTTGCCGTAGCCGCGTATGAAACAGCCGCAGGAACCGGCTTGCTCAGTGAAGAGGTGATGAAAATTGCCAAAACTTTTCAAGGGCACCATGGCAGGCATGCGCACAAAATTCATGAAACTATAATCAGTTTGGGCGCAGAGCCGGTAAGGGCTTTACCCCAGGAGGAATATGCCAAAAAATTACCGCCGGGGCTTGTTGAAGAAAAAGCCATAATTCATTATGCGCTAACCCTTGAAAAAGGGGCTACAATTGCTTATTTGAATGCAATTCCCGAAATTGAAAACCCTAAAATCGCACAAGCTGCGGCAAGCATTTTGGGCGATGAAGCCATGCACTGGGCTGCTTTAAGAAGCGCATTAGGTCTAATTCCTGTTCATATCAGCTTCATTCCGCTTGAAGCAAGTGAAGTGGAAGACTAAATGCTTTTTAAAAAAAATTCTGTTTAAACCCGGGCCGAAGAAAGCAGCACCAGATAAACTAGAATAGAATATCAAACAAATTGCCTGATTCCTTAGACTTACTTGGCTTAACAATGTACGGATCAGCAATTTGCGCACGAAAACGTTCTTCAGAGGTGTAGCGTCCGGGGTTTGCAAGTCTGTCTAAATATTCACCCTCACCGGTAAATTTTTGCGGGTTGGATATTCTGGCAAAAAACCCGTTGCCGTCTGAACCTGCCATTCTTTTTTCGTATATTCTCTCGTTGGTTATGGAAGTTTGGTCTGAAGAATTAGGGGGCCAGCTTTTAAAACTTATAGACATAGTTTTCTCCTAAATTTTATTTTGATATGAATATAATAAACCAAAAGATGAAAAAAGTTGCTATAAATTATTATTAAATTATGGAATTTGGGCTTTTGCAACAAAAAAGACACCGTTTAAGGTGTCTTTTGAGATATGGGCGAGGAGATGCCGAACCGTTAGTGAGCTTTTGCGAACCTTACGGGTCGGTATACAAAACCGAGCGCAGCGAGGTGGAGTAATCGGAGTCTCGACATCGCACATACGAAAAAAGACACCGTTTAAGGTGTCTTTTGAGATATGGGCGAGGAGATTCAACTGCAAGTTTGAACGAAGTGAAATTACTTGCAGTTAATGCAAAGCCGAACTAAGTGAGGCGGCGCTCTCGGAGTCTCGACATCGCACATACGAAAAAAGACACCGTTTAAGGTGTCTTTTGA
>CAZYYK010000001.1:36323-44485 GCA_964651135.1 uncultured Gammaproteobacteria bacterium
GATATGGGCGAGGAGAGACTCGAACTCTCACACATCGCTGCGCTAGATCCTAAATCTAGTGCGTCTACCAATTTCGCCACTCGCCCTTTATTCAGTTGTCAAACCGTACAAATAATATTTAACCACCCGCAAAGCGAAACGTCAAGTTCATTTTAAACTTTTTGAACTTCACCCTTTACTTCATAAAAAATTTTAGCATTTTTAACAAACTTCTCAACATCGCCGCTTGTATAAAATTCTTTTTTACCGAGTTCAAAAATAGGCCCTTGCGCTTCTTGTTCAATGCTTCTGGACACGTTTTGCGCAAATATTTTTGCAGGGTCTAAAAACATTTCGCGCGGAATAAATTTTTCCAAAACCCCTAACAAATAAGGGTAGTGCGTGCAGCCCAAAACAATTTTGTCGGCTTCCGGAAGCTGTTCAAGCTTTGAATCAATAAGTTCAAGCGTTGAGGGCAATTCATACAAGCCGTTTTCAACAATTTCAACAAATCCGTCGCATGCAACTTCGTAAACATCGGCATTTTTATTGTATTTTTTAATTTCTTCCGCGTATTTTCCGCTTTTAACCGTAGCTTCCGTTGCTAAAACGGCAATTTCATTGTATTTTGCCAAAGCGGGCGCCACACTTTGAATCAGAGGATAAATTTTAAGCTGCGGGAATTCTTTGTGCAAAACATCATACGCCAGGGCAGAACTTGTGTTGCACGCCATAACAACATGCCTTACGCCTTTTGTTATAAAAAACGTCAGAATTTCGTGGTTAAATTCAATAATTTGTTCAGGCGTTTTATTCCCGTACGGTAAATTTTTCATATCGGCATAATAAATGTAATGTTCGCTTTCCATATGCCTTTCAAGCTCTTTTAAAACGCTTAAGCCGCCAAGGCCCGAATCAAAAACCGCTATCGGTGTTTTGCAAAATCTTTTCATTTTTTCTTACCTCTGTCTTTAAAATAGTCCACAATACCGTCAGATATTGCTTTTGCCGCTTCTTCCTGTCTTTTTCTGTCTAAAAGCTTATTTCTTTCCTCAGGGTTGGAAATAAACCCGACTTCGATTAGTACAGCAGGACATGTAGTATGGTTTATAACATAAAATTGCGATTTAATCAAACCCCTGTCCATAGTACCCCATTTTTCCAAATTTTGCGCCGAGGCTAATTCAAAATGCACGGCTTTTGCCAAATCAATGCTTTCTTCTCTCCACCAGTGCGTTTCAATGCCGTAAATTCCTTCTTTTAAACTTGCATTGTGATGAATGCTAACAAAAATATCCGGCGAATTTTCTTCGCTAAATGCAACGCGCTCTTCCAGCGTTAATGTTTGGTCTTTATCGCGCGTCATATAAACTTGTATTTTTTCTTTTTCAAGATTTTTTGCAACAAGTTTTGCAATTTCAAGATTCAGGCTTTTTTCTTCCACAAAAACCCTTGCGGCACCAACGTCTGCGCCGCCGTGCCCCGCGTCTATTACAACTTTATTGTAGCTTTTTAAAAACATGGGCCTGCTTTGTTTTTCAACAACTTTTTTAACTTCTTCCTTCATCTTTTCTTCTTTTGCTTTCGCAACAGTTTGCGGTTCAAAATATCTGAAATAAACCACAATTTTTTTGCCGTTTTGCGAAATGCCGACCGTGGGGACGGTATTATCCGCCAGTGGAAGCTGAATGCGGGCTTTATCAAGAGCTATTCTTATAAGCTTTGCGTCTTTAAAATAAGGGGTTTTCAAGATTTCGTTAAAACCTGCCTGGTTAAAATCAGACACGTTTTGAATATCCATATAAAAGGTTTTGTTTTCTTCAAAAATGCTTAAAGAAACAGGCGAGTCAAATTCCGCGGCTAAAACATCCGCATTTGCTTCTTTTGAAACCGAATATTTAACAACATCCGCCAAATACTGTGTTAATTTTGAATTTATAACATCCTGCCGCTTTGCAATAAACATATTTTGCCTGTCCGGCGCAATCACGGCGCGGTAATCTTTGGCGTTAGCGCCCTGTATCACAATTCTTACAGTGTTTTTATCAAACTGCGCAATTCTGAAAATTTCCCTCTGCGCTAAAGTTTTGCCGTCAGGAGCAACCAAATCTCCGATTGCTGCTGTTGTATTTCGCAATTCCTGTTTCAGGGTGGAATTTGGAATGTCAACAACCAGCCGCGTTGGGCCCTCAAGCGTATAGGAAGGCTTTATGCTCAAATCTCCCAGGGCTTTTATTAAAATTCCGCTTTGCGCTTTTGTATAACTTTGAACATAGCTTTGCGTAACAAGAAATTTCTGGTTTTGTTCGGTAAGGTTTTTTCGGGCATTTTGTTCAAACATTTTATCCAAACTTATGGCATTTGTCTGCGGAGTTGTGGGGGGCAGCGGCACGCTTGTTTTTTCTTTGAACAGGCTTTTCAAAGGTGCATAAATTGCTTCTTTGGTGGGGTTGTAAATTGGGTAAAAATTATCGTTTTCAACAAGTTTATCACTGTATGTTATAATTGCCTGATTAAAATTCTGATAAACCTTAAAGGCGGTATTTGCATCTTTGAGCTTATCTTTTTTATATTTTAGAACAACCCTCACAACAGCGGGTTCTTTTGAAAACTGTGAAATTGTAACTTCTTCAAGAGCCGAATTTTGTATTTGCCAGCTTTTTGCAGGGGTCACTAAAACTGCCTCCTGAATATCAAAATAGGCCCTGTCAGGGTTTTGCAGTACGCCTTTTTTTATAAGACCTGTTTTTTGCCCCAAAGGCACTCTGGGCATAAAATCGCCTGTGGAATTTATCAGTATCATTTTATCAGAATTGTCAAATTGCAGCCCCGTTATCTTAACAGGCGCGCAAAAGCCCATGCCCACACTCAAAAATGTGATTATTAAAAGTAACACCAATTCCGTTAACTTACGCTTCATATACAAGATATAATAACACTAAAGCGCTTTTGAAGCTATAACTTTACAAAAGTTGAAAGCTTGCACAAAAAACATTAGAGTGTTAAAATGTTGGCAAATAAATAGTTAATTAGAAGGTTATTTTATGGTGATTAAGAAACCAACCACGCCAAAAGAAAGAATTATTTTAGCGCTGGATGTTGATGATTTTGAACAAGCGCAAAAACTTGTAGAAGAATTAAAAGATTATGTGGGTTATTTTAAGGTTGGTTTGCAGCTTTATACTTCATGCGGGTATGAAGTTATTGATATGATACACCAACACGGGTGTAAAGTGTTTTTTGACGGCAAATTCCACGATATTCCAAACACCGTTGCACGCGCAAGCGCCAATTTGGTTAAACGGAGCATTGATTTTTTTGATATCCATATCAAGGGCGGCTCTAAAATGCTTTGCACAACGGTAAAACTTGCCCATGAAACCGCAAAAAGGTACGGCAAAGAAGCTCCTACAATTTTGGGAGTTACTTTATTGTCAAGTTTCGGGCAAAAAACGCTTAATAAAGAGTTAAACGTAAGTTTGAATATTGATGATTACGTAGCCCAGCTTGCAAAAATGGCGCTGGATGCAAAATTAAGCGGTGTGGTTGCAAGTGCTTCAGAAGTGCGAAAAATAAGAGAAATTTGCGGGGAAGATTTTATTATAGTGTGTTCCGCCATTCGCCCAACCTGGTCTGTTGTTGATGATCAGGTGCGTGTTGTAACCCCTACGGATGCAGTACAAGCAGGGGTTGATTTTATGGTTGTGGGACGCCCTGTTATAAATGCAGAAAATAAAATTGACGCTATAAACTTAATAACCGCGGAAATTGAAAACGCAATGTATGGCAATATTGTTAGTATTTAATTGAAAGTGAAGTGAATTATGAAAAAAGTTTTCGGTATCCCAAAAGAATTAAAAACAGGCGAAACAAGAGTCTCGCTTACTCCGGATTCTGTCGCGGCACTGTTGTCAAGCGGTGATTGTGAAGTTCTTGTTGAAACGCAAGCAGGCGCTATGAGCATGTTTGAAGATGAACAGTACGAGCGGGCGGGGGCTAAAATTGCCACAAGTGCAAAAGAGCTTTGGGAAAAATCCGATTACATAATTAAAGTTAAAGAACCGCAAAAGTGCGAATTCGAATATTTTAGGGAAGATCAAGTTATATTTTCTTATTTTCATCTTGCGGTTGAAGAAGAGCTCACAGACGCACTTTTAAAGAAAAAAGTTTGTGCAATAGCTTCTGAATCAGTTCAAACGCAAGACGGTGAACTGCCGCTTTTGCGCCCTATGTCTGAAGTTGCGGGCAGAATGAGCATTCAAATAGGCGCAAGATTTCTTGAAAAAAATAATGGCGGCTCGGGCGTGCTTTTGGGTGGTGTTCCGGGTGTGCAGCCGGGCAAAGTTGTGGTAATAGGCGGCGGAACAGTGGGCATTAACGCTGCAAAAGTTGCCTTAGGCATGGGCGCTGATGTTTCCATTCTGGATGTTAACCAAAAACGCCTTGCGGAAATCGACCTTTTATTTAACGGCAGAATTAAAACGCACTACTGCAACCAAACAACCATTATGGAAGAATCCAAAAAAGCAGATATACTGGTGGGGGCGGTTTTAATTCCCAACAAAAAAGCACCGAAACTTGTAAGCGCGAATGTTATAAAACAAATGAAAAAAGGGTCTGTTGCAATAGATGTTGCAATTGACCAGGGCGGCATTATTGAAACAATGGATGCGCTTACAACCCATAAAAATCCTGTTTATGAAAAATACGGCATTTTGCACTGCGCCATACCAAACATCCCCTCAGCCGTTCCAAAAACATCTTCTTTGGCATATTCTTACGCCATTTTGCCTTACGTTCAGAAATTGGCGCAATTGGGCACTATTATGGCAATAAGGGAATGTGAGCCCTTAAGGCTTGGTGTGAATACATTTAAGGGGAATATAACATGCGAAGCTTTGGCGGATTCTATGGGGCGCGAGCACACTGAAATATCGCTTCTTGTAGGGTTTAAGGTTAACAAATAAATGTTGAAGGACTGCAAAAGGATAGTCTTTAAATTCGGCACAAATATTCTGCGCGATGAAAACGGGGATATGGCGTACAGGCGCGTGGAATCTTTTATTGATGATATTGCGGAATTTATTTTAAACGGCACTGAGGTTATTATTGTAACCTCCGGCGCTGTGGGTTTGGGGTCAAAAAAACTTAATATTGCGCCAAATCACAGCCTTTTTGAAAAGCAGGCATGTGCAAGCGTGGGGCAGCCCCATGTTATGCGTATGTGGGAGAAGGGTTTTGAAAAACACAATATAGGCGTTGCGCAAATTCTTCTGACAGAAGAAGATTTTGCAAACAGAAAAAAATACCTAAGCTTAAGAAACACTCTTTTTAAGCTCCTGGAGCATAAATTTGTGCCCATTATTAACCAAAATGATGCCGTGTGCCCCTCTGAACTTGAACAGGTTTGCTTTTCCGATAACGACAAGCTCTCTGCCCTTGTTGCAAGCAAGCTTGACGCGGATTTACTTGTTATGGTGTCAGATATTAACGGGCTTTACGATAAAAACCCGAAAGAGTTTGATAACGCCAAACTGATTAATGTTGTTAAAGAAATTACGCCCGAAATTGAAAAATCGGCTTCGGGCGCAAGCCTTGGCGGGCGCGGGGGCATGGTAACAAAGCTTCAGGGTGCTAAAGTTGTAACAAAATCAGGCGCATGCGCTATTATTATAAACGGCCTCATATCGGGGGTTATTAAAGAAACTTTTGAAACCGAAAATGCGCGCGGTACAACATTTTTGCCCACAGAAAACCTTTCAAGCAGAAAGCGCTGGATTGCGTATGCCACTAATATAAAAGGTAAAATTTACATAAACGAAGGCGCTAAAAAAGCGCTAATTGAGCGCCAAACAAGCCTTTTGCCCGTGGGCATTATAAAAGTTGAAGGCAAATTTGCAAACGATGATGTTGTAAGCGTTTATGACGACACAAACAAGGAAATAGCGCGCGGCATTACCAATTATGATGTTTCGCAAATTAAAAAAATTATGGGCATACATTCTGATAAAATTGAACAGATTTTGGGGCATAAAATCAGTGATGACGTTATTTATAAGGATAATTTGGTGCTGCTGTGACAGATGTTATTGAAATTGCAAAAAACGCTAAGGCGGCATCGGTTCAAATGATGTCTTTGAGCACTAAAGCAAAAAACGACGTGCTTGAAGCGTTAGCGAAAAATTTAAATGGCAAATTGCAAAAAATTATGAATGCAAATAAAATCGACCTTGAGGCGGCACAAGTGCTTCTGGATAAGGGCGAAATTAACAAACCCACATTTGACAGGCTTAAACTTGATAGTAATAAAATCCGCGATATGATACAGGGCGTTTTGGACGTTAAAAATCTTGAAGACCCTGTTAATAAGGTTTTTTGGCGAAAACAACTTGATGAAGGCCTAATTTTAACGAAAATTTCCTGCCCCATCGGCGTTATCGGCGTTATTTTTGAAGCACGGCCGGATGTTATTGTGCAAATTTCTTCTCTTGCAATTAAAAGCGGCAATTGCGTTATTCTAAAAGGCGGCAGCGAGGCGCAAAACACAAACATTGCCCTTTTTGAAATTATTAAAGAAACGCTTGCGCAATTTAAAAATTTTCCCCAAAATGCTGTAAATTTAGTATTTTCAAGGGATGATGTCAAAAAAATGCTTGAAGCGGATGAATATATCAATTTAATTATTCCGCGCGGCTCAAACGAGCTTGTAAAATATATTCAACAAAATACAAAAATCCCTGTTTTGGGCCATGCAAGCGGCATTTGCCACATATTTGTTGACAAAACAGCCAATTATGATATGGCGCTTAAAATTATTACGGATTCAAAAACCCAATACCCCAGCGCTTGCAATTCTGTTGAAACGCTTCTTGTGCATAAAGATTTTAAAAATTTAAAACAACTTTTATGCGATTTGGAGCGCGCGGGCATTCAGATAGTTCAAAACCCCGCAAACTGGAGCATTGAATACGGCGATAAAATTCTTTCCTTTAAAGAGGTTGCTTCTTTGGATGAGGTGATAGAGCACATAAATAAAGCAGGTTCGGGGCATACGGACTGCATTATTACGGATGATAGGGCACGCGCTTCGGTTTTTGCGCAAAATATTGACAGTGCGGGCGTTTTTCATAATGTTTCAACGCGCTTTTCAGACGGCTTTCGCTACGGGTTTGGGGCTGAAGTGGGCATTTCAACAAATAAAACCCACGCAAGAGGCCCTGTGGGGCTTGAAGGGCTTTGCATTTATAAGTACCTTCTGCAAGGCGACGGACAAATTGTGCAAGATTATGCAAGCGGCATAAAACAGTTTCGCCACAAAATTATACAGGATTTTCAATCTTAAAAGCGTCTTTAAGCTTCAGGGTGCGAATTTGCCCCCTTAAATCCGAATCACCCGCTTCATCCTTTACAAAAACCTTGATGTAATTTCTTGTAATTGCGCAATTTAAGTTTTTATTCGCAGGCTTTTTTTCAAACAGGGCTTCATGTTCAACTTCCAAATTTGCCTCAATAAATTTTTTATAAAGCTCTTCGGATAACGCCATAAGCTTTTTTGCCCTTGCGCTTTTTACACTGTTTTGAATCTGCCCCTGCATTTTATCCGCCAAAGTGCCTTTCCTTCTGGAATAAGGAAAAACGTGGATTTTTGATAATTTTGCCTGCTTCAAATTTTTATAAGTGGTTTCAAAATCTTCATCAGTTTCATTGGGAAAACCGACTATAATATCGCACCCCAAAAACGGCGGAATTTTAAAAGTGCTGTGGAGTTTTTCAATTACATTAAGCGCCTTTTTAACGTTGTAATTTCGCCCCATTGCTGCAAGCGTTTTGTCGCACATACTCTGCAAAGACAGGTGAAAGTGCGCGCAGAATTTATTGCTTTTTTTCAAAAATTCCAAAAGTTCGGGCGTTATTTCATTCACATACAAAGACCCGAGGCGATACCTTAAAATATCGGTTTTTTCAATATTTTTTAAAAGGTCAATGAGGCTAAAACCCCATTCCTGCCCCCAAAGCCCTATGTGAATGCCCGTTAAAACAACCTCTTTTATGCCGCATGATATCAGCAAATTAATTTGTTTTATGATATCATCAACATTTGCAGAGCGCGAAGCCCCGCGCGCGTAGGGGATAATGCAATAAGCACAGCGATTGTTGCACCCGTCTTGGATTTTCACACTGGG
>CAZYYK010000002.1:0-39668 GCA_964651135.1 uncultured Gammaproteobacteria bacterium
TTTCAATCGCTTCATCAAATTCTTTATCAAATCTCTTAACTCCTCCAGTAAAACTCTCAAAATTATCCTCATATACTGCAATTATATCTAATGCTTTTTCAATTTTCATTTTAACTCTCCTCCTTGTATTAATAATATCATACTTTTATTGGTTTGTCAAGTCTTTTTTTTCAAATAATTAATTTATTCCTCCTCCTCGACCCCATACAGTTCGACCTCGTTGTCGTTTACATATTCGAGTATCTCAACTTCATATTGATTGAAATAATCTTGTAGGCAGTAGTCGGGGATTGACTCCAGATTTCCATATCCATCAAATGAAAAATATTCATCGTTGGGATTAAAAGGGTCTTGGCTAAACCCGTACCGTCCACCATAGAACGCTGCTCGGATTGCTTCCTCCACATCATGCCCTAAAAGCTCGCTCAGTTCATCCATGCAGTAAACTTCATCGTCATAATACCCCAATTCACCCATAATCTCGTTGAATTGTCCTAACTCGATGCCACTAATATTATTGTATTTCATTTCTTTCCCTCCATTTGTTTTGTTGTAGTAGTATCTTATTTGGATAGTTCGCTCATCATCTCGTTGAGTGCCTTATAGTCCAATTTTTGACCGTTCCATTTGAAGCCGTCTGGAGTTCGTTGTCCATCTAATCCAAGGTATTTTATAAATGCCATGTACGGATAGCGTTTTTTATAACCTTTCATAAACTCAACCGCTAACTGATGAAGTTCATAGTCGTTGTTTAGCCACAATGCCACGTTCCAAGTTGCTCGATTTTTCCAACCGTTGTAAGCCATCTTCTTTTTCTCCTTTTGTCTTTTGTGAGGTCATTATATCATGCTTTTACTAACTTGTCAAGTGTTTTTTCAAATTAATATTCAATCCGTCCAGTCTCGACTGCTGTTCTCAAATTATCAACATCGTCAAAATAAAATTCTCCAATATCGTCTGGTACTGATGCACCCTTAACCCATACGACTTTACCATTGACCTCAAATCGTAAATCCATTGTACCGTCTCCATTGGCGATAGTCTCATATAAATTTTCTTCAATTAGATATTTTTTCATTTTTTTTCTCCTTTCTCTCTATCTACTTATAATATACCATACTTTTTCTATTCTGTCAAGCCTTTTTCATTTTTTTTCAGTCTCCTTTTCTTCCTTTTTTTATCTAATACTAATGTACTATATCTTTCGTCACTTGTCAATACCTTTTTGCCTTTAATTCTTCATTTTACCCCCATAATATTTTTTAGGAAAACCTTTCACCTGTAATTATCATACCAAAGTGAGTAATTATTCACTTTTGCCCTCATTTTCCTTATGGGAAAACGATTTCTTTTGTGTTATCATTTAGGATAGTGAATAATAAATCTTTTTTCTTTTTTGCATGAAAAGGCTTTCCTCTTGGGAATGAATAAAAAAAGATAACCTAATTAATTAGGCTATCCTTTTAAGGCTTTTTGTTCTTGTGTTTCTATTTTTTGACTACCGTATCTATTTCTCAATGTATTGAATTTTTCTTTCTTATAATATCCTTTTGAATCCAGTCCTAATGTGCTATAGTACCATTTTTTTCTGCCCTTGGACCACCTAAACCCGATTTCCTTTAACTCCTCTCTGTAAGGATAGCTATTGCCTCCTATCCATATCCAGTAACCTATGATTTCAATCTCTAATCCTTCCATATAAATTAACTTATTAATGATTCTGGGGTAAGTTTTCGCTGTTTCTTCTGTGGCTTCTTTTGTTGTGTTTGTTTTTTGGTGTTTCTCTCTACCCTTCATTATCTCAAATAAATTTTCATATTCATCATTAAGCTTTTTCATTTCCATATCACTACCCCCACGATCTGGGTGTAGTTTCATTGCCCACCTTCTGTACTCCTTCTTTAAGTGTTCAAGGCTTTCAATGTTTTTTAGATATTTCATAATTTTTCTTTCCTTTCTTTTTTGTGGTGTTTTCTTTATCTGACCTTAATGTATCATATTTTTAGAATCTTGTCAACCCTTTTTCTATCTTTCTTTCTCCTTCCCTTATATAATGGTAGCTATTCGGATTATAAATTATTTTTCTAAAACCCTTGACAACCCTTGACAACGGTAATCATATATGGTATACTAAAGACAGTTAGAAAAGTAGCGAACAGATTACTCATTGGAACAATATGCGTAAAACACGTAGGGATAAAATAGGGAAAACCTTTTCATTTAGATTGTCACAGAAATAATGAATAAACATTCTTTTTATTATGCATTTTTTAGGTAGGAAAACGATTTCTTTTCATTTATCATTCACTTTTTCGCATAAATTCCCAATATTTTTAAGGGGAAAACGGTTTCACTCTCCTTTAACGTTAAAAAGTTATCACAAAAACCCTTGACTTTTGGGTCGGTATCTGGTATAAATCAAGAGGGATATATTAGGAAAAATAGTTGTATATTTCTTAACGAACTGATGTATCTATTTCCTATCCTGAAGTATAAAAGAATATAGTGAAAGATATAAAGGGGAAGATATAGTTATAAGGATAGAGAATAGCTCTCATAAAGGAACAGATAAGTCCTTATAAAGGCTCGGAGAAGCCCTTATAAAGAGTTGGAGAAGCCCTATACGTGTACAGCTCACACAGCTTTCTTACGATAGAGTTTTTCAGAAGTTAAAATTTTTGTTTAGCTTAGGTTTTAGCTTAGAAGTTTTTGGAATAAAGAATGAGAGAGGTTAATTTTCCTCTCCCCAAACTTTTGCAAAATATTGAGAAATTGTGAATCAAATAAAAGGGCTTATAGAGCCATTCTGATTTGATTGAAATTCTTCGGCATATGTTTACCCCCTTAAAAATCTCAATTCAATTAACTCGTCTTTTTATCTTTTTGTTGATGTCTTGAAGATGGCTTGATTTCAATGTTTGTAAGATGTTTTCTTATTTTCTACTTTTTACAAACTTTATTTTCAATAAATTGGCTACAAATGGCTTGATTTCAATGGTTACAGAGTGTTTTTCAGTTTTTCTAAAATTCAAGGTATACCCTCAATTTTACAATTTTTGCTTTTAAGGGGGTAAATTGATGTAGAGATGCTGGGGGATGGGAAAACTTTTCTAACCTTGAGGGAGGTTTTTCTGAATCTAAAATCCAATTATGGGAAATTCTTTCTGGCATTCTGGGAAATCTTTTCTGAATCTGAGGTCCATACTTTCTGAATCAAAAGTCCATAATCTGAAGTCCACTGATTGTGAATAAAAAGTTCATAATCTGAAGTCCATACTTCTACAATCTAAAGTCCATCCCCTCCCCAGTCTAAAGTACAAATTTGAAGTTCAGAGCCTAAGCTCCAAATAAAAAGGGATAGTTGTCTTCATAAGGTTCTTCATTATCATAGGTGATTATATATACATATTTCTTCTCTTTATTCATTGAGATTTTCCTTCCCCTCATTTTTGTAATACTTCCAATACCAATTGGCTTTGGCTACATCTTCTTCAAACTTACCTTTGAAGGGGGCACGTAAAAGATACTTTAGGATGTTGCCAAACACATACCCCTTATCTCCTTGCATATTCTTTGTAGCTTCTGCAATGATATCAATGACTTCTAAGTCTCCATACTGGTTGTAGTGTTTAGGATGGTGTACGACACTGTCCATATGCTGTAGGGCATCTTCATAAATTTCTTGGAAGAATTCATCAGAATCAAACTCATCAGAGTCAAATTCTTCATCTTCTTCATACAAGCCATAAAACTCTTTATAACTATCTTCTATCATTTTAGCAAACTCTTCTCCAGTCATCTTTTTTTCCATATCTTTCCTCCCCTTTCTATATGCCTCTTCCACAACCAACCGAATGTGGTCTTTTATCATGTTATCATACCTATCTATCGCCACTCTTACCCTCTTTTTCATCTTCTGGTATTGAGCAAGGGCTAACATAAGGGCTACAATTAATAGGGGAAAAAAGACAAGTACAATAGAGAAAAAATAATCTTCCATATCTTCACTCCTCTATATTAGTGGGTTTCACACTAAATAACTCTGCCTCATCTCTTTCAATAATAGTAAAGACTTCACTGAGTGCACTGATTAGTGGGTATTTATCTACAGAATCTTCTTCCTCTAAAAGAGAGATGCGTAAAGTGATGTAGTCTTTCATAGTTTCAGTAACGTGTTGGTCTACTAAGATTTCATTCAATCTTTCATTTCTACTTTCTTTGTCATCTAACTCAATATCTCTTTCTTCTTTTCTTTCTTCTATCATTTCTTCACCTAACTATACTCTGTGATTACTACTAAGCTCCAGTACTTCCAATCCCACCCTCTCCTCTTTTCGTATCTTCTAATTTATCTACTTCTACAAATTTAACAGGTTCTGCTTTCTCTATCAGTAGTTGTGCAATCCTCTCTCCCTTCTTTAGGATAAACGACTCTGTGTTAAAGGAGCGGATGGCAACAATCACCTCTCCCCGATAATCTGAATCAATGATGCCAGTTCCATTAGCTAAGGCTAATCCTTTCTTAATCCCAATAGAGGAGCGTACATAAAGTTTTCCTACATACCCTTTAGGGATTTCCAAATATAGCCCAGTATTGATAGGAGTCACCCCAATGTGTAGTTTATTAGAAATAATAGAAGAAGGATTGATTTGAACATCCTCCAATAAGGTAATATCAAAACCAGCAGACCCATCTGTTGCTTGAAAAGGAGGACTGGCTCCTTTATCTAATTTATATTTTACATTTACTATTGATTCTGTATTCTGATTAAATTTCTCTACCATCCTTCTTCCCCCCAAATATCATCTTCAAAACTATCTTCAAAATCTTCAGTGTCTACCCCACTCTTTGCTTCACTATTTGTTTCACTCTCTGTATCATACTCTGAGATAACCCCATCCTTCTTAGCTAAGTAGGAATTATTTGCCACAATGTCCATCACAAAACTCCCAATAGACTGCCCATGGTCTAACCCAGAGAAGTAATGAGTTTGTGCTTCTGAAATCTCACTAGTCAAAACTCTTCGATTAAACTCTGCTAAAATCATATCTGCCACATACTTACAAGTTAAGAGCATACGAACAAACTCTTTCCTGTCAATGGCAATGAGGTCATATTCTTTCTTCCCCATGTGAGCCATGATTGCCTCTTCATCTACTGCTCTGTATGTTTCATAAATGAGTTTTCTAACGTCAGGGTTTTCCACCATTATCTCTTCCTTCACATCTTCTGAGTAGGTTTTACCTTCAAACTTGATGTCTTTTCTATTCCCCAATTTGCTAACTCCTCCTTTTTATTGCCCATCTCTTCTATCAATTCCAGATTGTGTTCATGAATATTACCGATGACTTCGATGTTTTTGTAATTATGAACTTTTACACTCATACAAATCCCTTCCACAACCCAACCATGATTTACATTAAAAAAAACTCTTCCACTATGATTGTGTTGTGGCAAGTGAACAATATCCCCTTCATAAATCTCAACCCCATCTTTGTCTTTTAGCCCTGAGTATTGACCTACTGTTTTAGAGATAACGTCAGTAATGTCCCCATTTGGCTCATTAATCCAGTAATAGTGATTTTCACTGTCCACGAGTTCTTGGTAGTAACCGTACACCCACTCACCATTGTCGACTCGTTTCCCCCGAAATTTAATTACACGATTTCCCATTTGTAACCTCCTGCCGTTTTTCTCTTTCCACTACAACATTCAGAAATGTTACTATTTCCTACACCAGTGCTTCCATCTCTCAATCCTCCTCTTTCAGTTTTGCTAACTGTTTCTCCAACTTACTGATTTCTTCGTTTATCTTGTATTGCTTCAACTGTGCATTCGCTTCGACATACCAATCATTCAACGCTTCCAGAAAGCCCTCAATGTGCCCATCCTCGACATAAAATGTTGTGTTCAGTTTGTCAAAAAAGAACACAGTGGATTTCTCAGGAACGCCTTCAAGCCCAAATTTTTCATGGGTATCAAACAATGTTAGTGTGTTGATATACACTTTAAATAAGTACTTGTCATACTCCCCTGTGTAATTTGTAATGGTTCTGCCTGTCCCCGATTTGAACCTCACACGGTGTAGCCCCCTGTTGAAATAAATTTGTTTGTAACTGCTAGCAAACTCCACACTACCCTCTGTTCCGTCTAACTTGTTGTCCAAGATAAACTGACGAAAGAAAGGAATCTTTTCAGCAAACTTCTCTGCCCCAGCCATTTTTTCCTTTAGTGCCTTTAATTCTTCTTGATATTGTTTAATCATCATTCCACCTCCAGTTCCATGCTCCAATAGCTGATTCTAAAGTGTCAAATGTGGCTTTCCACCCGTCGTCTAACGCTACGCCACATTCCAGTTCTACACCAAGATACATTCCGCAACCCTCGCACCTTACCCCGTATTGTCCGTAATTATCTACAAATAGCGTTGGTTTAGAGCCACAAAAGGGGCACGGTTTAAGTTCAGGTTTCATTCCTCTTCCTCCAATAGTCGTTTCAGCCCATCAATGATCAGTTTCTTTTCCCAATCTTCCATTTGGCTTTCAGAACCCCCCTGTAGGCAATACCACTCGTTTTCTTGAATATCCATGATAAGTTGGTCAATCGCTCGTTTCTCAACCTCCGAAAGATTTTCCGCTTGCTTGATGTTCACACCTTCCGAAACTTCCATACGCTGTAATCTTGATTTACCTGTCAACTGGTCAATTTCCTGTTCGAGAGCGTCAATCAGCCTGTTGGCTTCAATTCGCTCTTGCTGTTGTCGCTCTATGACTTTTCTTTGTTCATCAATCTCTCGAAACAATACCCCAAAGTTTTCAGTTAGTGAATCATACGTTGAATAATCACACTTGGAAAAGACATCCCCGTTGAGTAGCGACTGTACTTCATCCTCAAGTTGTTTTAGATATTCAGCTGTTTTCATTCTCCACCTCCAACATCACAAAATCTTGTCTTATCTTGCTATGGTATTCATCCAACACCGCAGGAATCTCATGCGTATAAATCGGTCTGCCGGTCAATTCGGACAGGTACCTTCAAATGTCATCGAGTCCTCTTTCCAACGCTTGCAGTGCTGTGATGGCGGTCTGTCTGAACCTTGATGTATTAGGGTGATGGGAACTATTCGCTAGGTATTCTTCGTCGCCTGCTATTATTTCAAAATCACCAGTTTCAAGCCAATCAATCGCCTTTGCCACTTGCTCGCTTGTCATTCTTCCCCCCATTAGACTTTTCAGCCCTTCCACGATTAACGCCTTTTCCCACTCTTTCATTTCACTTTCGCCGCTTGCTTGTTGACAAAACCATTCGTTTTCAGTGATATCAGTAATGAGCTGTTCGATTAAGGTTGCCCTTTTATTTTCCATTCTTTCCTCCAATCAATCTGGTAGATCATTCAATATTCCTCCGCTTCCACAATCGTAAGCTTGGTACTTTCCTTATGAAACAACTCTTTCAATTCTTCTAATCGTTCAATGGTCATCACTCACCTCATAAGTCCCCAGTATCATCGCTTTACGACAGCGAATCTTTCCTTTTTGGACTGAGATGATGTCCTTTATATTTATTTCAGCCAAGAGGAAAATACTTTCTTCCGCGCTTTGTCCGGTATTCCAGTAATTCATATTGGAAAAGTGCAATCCTCCCGCGCACGATATTTTTGGATCGTCATCGACTGATTCGGCAACTGCTACCTTACCCACCTCATATATGAACTCTTCATCATGAAAACTCCTCATATCTTTACGAACCTGCTTGTAGGCATAAACCCTATCACTAAAGACTCCAAGACCTGTTTGGCAGCGAATTGATTCTTCGATGTTTTTCTTAAGGTCTTTTACGCATCCACCACTTATGATACGCATGTGCTCAGCAACCTCGGCATTCCCAAAAACCTCGGCAACCCCATAAACCTCGGCATCTTCATAAACCTTGGCATTCCCATAAACCTTGGCATTCCCATAAACATAGGAATTCCCAAAAACCTTGGCATTCCCAAAAACCTTGGCATTCCCAAAAACCTCGGCATTCCCATAAACCTCGGCATTCCAATAAACTCTGGCATTCCCAAAAACCTTGGCATTCCCATAAACCCAGGCATTATCATAATGCGACAAGTTTTCATCTTTCTCAATCCAACCACCCAGCTCACCATCAGACAATCGCTTAATGCGGTGTAGTGTTATACCAAAATAACTGCATGTTTCTTCGGTAAACTCGTATTTTCTTTTCATTCTTCCACCTCCGTTTCGTCCACACTCTCCATCTCCTCAACACTTATTACATCACAATAAAAGTCAATGTTTGCTTCGTGTAACAGGCGTTCAACTTCATCGATAGTCCAATCCTCGTCAAATTCTAAAATCACTTGATATCTCACATTTCCCCTCCAAAGTTCTCTGCATTTGAAAGACTTAGAACGTCCTTGCTCTCTACCTATCAGAAGTAATATGTTTACTTTATCTGTTAAATCTTCTTGTGGTTCTATTGTTACTTTAAATCTCATCTCTCACCATCTGACATAAAGCTCATCAATAAATACGTCTGAATCTTCAATTGCTTGCTCTAAGCTTAAAAGAGCTTTCAATGCATCTTCTACACTTCCCCACCCGTTGTCGGGTTCGTATTTTTTATACTTACCAGGGAAGTGTGTTAGTTCATTTATGCCTTTTAGAATTTGATCTAAAACTTTATCCACTCTATATTCTTTGCCTTGCTCAAAGTTCCAGCCTGTTGATTCTCTAAACATCTTTCCGAGGTTGTACGTGGGATTCGCATATTCTGGTTGAATGCGAGTTAAAACAAAGTTTCCATTTTCAGTTTTGACGCATAGTTCTAGGTCGTAACTCATTTTCTCCTCCTAATTCTCATCTCTTATACTCCGTAAAGAACCAAATAAGCTCGTCGCTGTTTTCTCTGATAAACTGCTCGCATACCGATTCATCCTCCCAATATCCAAATATAGGAGCTACATCAACCGTAAAATGGATAGTGAGAATGTGAATCTCTCCACTTTCGAAATAGAAATGATACTTGCTTTGTGTCTTATCCTTCCAATCTGGCACATACCCATCCTGTGATTCCCTTGCTTTCTGAATCAGCTTCAACACTCGTACAGCATCTTCTGCCGATTTTCGTGTAGAGAAACAGTTCCCGATTGCGTAACGACCTTCGTCAGTCCGAGTATCGACCCAATCGACCCACTGGCTATCAAAAGTACCTCCTGTATCTGAAATAATCCAGTACTCTTCCCCGTCCTCTGGCTTAAATACACCACCGTCATCAATACTATTCTTTAACTCCTCTACCTTTTCTGTTAATTCTTTCAATCCTTCTGTTAGGTTGTGGAAAGCTCTATCACTATCTTCTGTTAATTCTTTCATTCCTTCTGTTAGGCTGTGGATAGCATCTGCAATAAAATTAACATTCTTTTTATTCATACAAATTCTCCTTTGCTTCTTCTACATTGGGGCTAAAGATAAAACTATCTAACTTATCATCATAGTGATTTAGGATTTCTTGAATATTTCTATACGCCACTAAGTCATGAGTTTTTCTTGCTTGTACTCCAACCTCTGAAATTAAGTTGGAGATTAGATAGATGAGATAGACTTCCCCATCTGTGTAAACAGTAGTTTCTGGTTTTACTTCTTTTACTTTCTCTTTTTTCATTCCCCTTTTCCTTTCTTAGTATTATAGTAAAAGCATTTGTATGAGGACTTTCATGTATATATTTCCTATCCTCATATGTATCATACCAAACCTTTGCCAGTTTGTCAAGTGGTTTTCTATAGTTTCTTTGTCATACAGTTTGGAAAGTCTTTTGTAAGTAGTTAATTCATACATCCCTATTCCTGTACTTTCTACTGTTGCTCTTCTTCCTAAATCCTTTACTTGTTTTAGTCTTACAAACGCTTCTAAGAAAAGAGAAGCGTATAGGATTTCATTTCCTTCTTCATAATCATCTAACGCATTCTTTTCTTTCCCCAAAACCTTGAATACAAACTTCTTATGGTCTTGATAGGTTGACTCTTTCCCATAAAGGTGAGAAAAGTCTTGTTTTTGATTGGTTGGTTGAAAGAACCCGTTCTTTGGTTTTTGTAAATTCATTTTAGCTAAGCTCATAATCTTTCTCCTTTCCCACCTTTACAGAAACTCCGTACGAGTAAAAAATAATTTCCAAAATTGACTTTTTCTAAATCAGAAGCCTAATAAAATCCTAAGTAGGCATCTACAAATGAACTAAATAATGCTAAGGAATCTCCTTGTGTTTTGTAGCTCTGCTCATAGATGCTATTGGCTTTGTGCATAGAAAGAATAACTGCTAACCGTAGGTCATCTTTTGTGGTTAGTTTCTGCACCATTTCAATTAGTGTCCTGATGTCTAAGTTCTTATTGAGTGCTTTCACTACCCCAAATACTTTGATAGCATTTCCCACCTCCAGTTGCTCCCTATCTTCCACAAATATCTCTGCTAATTGCAGAAGGATTGCAAAATCTGATTCCGATAGCTCTTCTAATGCTGTGATGTATTCTAGCTCATGTTTCTTAATGAATTCATAGGTTGTGGTGGGATATTTATCTTTGAAGGTTTCTAACACCTTACCGTAGATAGGAACATACTCATAACCCCCTGCCCTACTGTAGAGGGCTTCCGATACCTTCTCAATACTATCTGTGATGAAGGTAATCTCTAATAATGGGTTATCATTCTCTTCTGCCAATTTTAGTAGAGAGGATTGTGCTTTCTCTGTGTTGATAGTGATAGCTATCTTGGTTTTTAGTAGGGGGTTAAATTGTATAAGCTCCTCTACTTTTACCTGTGTATCCACAATTCTGTATCCCTCCCTCCCATAATAAGAAGGGGCAAGGGGGAGTGAATCTACTACATTAATTTTAATCATTCTTTCTCCCCCTTGGTTAGGGCATCATTAGTTTCAATACTTGCCATGATAGCAGAATTATATTTCAGTAAAAGCATACCATTGATTAGATATTCTTTTGGCTGTAGAACTAAACAGGACTCATAATAGAGTTGCAGTAACATATTAGCTAACATCACTGAATGTTCTGTACCTTTCTCTAACAGGCAAGAAATCATCTGCATAAGATTGTAGGCTAAATTAGGAATCTTTTCAAGGTATTTTTGTGTGAACTCTAAGGTCAATACCTTCTCCGTAAACTCATCAATATCTACTACATTGAAATCTCCTGTGATTGCGAACTGTTCTAAAGACTTGATAGCAGTTCTCATATTCCCGTCTGCTCTTCTTGCCATAGCTGTTAGAGTGATGTTATCTACCTTAATTTTCTCCTTAGATGCAATGAAGGATAGGTTGCGGTAAATATCATCTATTGTGTGAGGCATAAAGTGAACAGGCATGAGTCTGGAAAGTACTGTGTCAGGAATCTTCTCTGGACTGGTAGTTAAGAAGAAGAAATATACATCTTCAGGTGGTTCTTCAATTGTCTTTAAGAATGTATCCCAGCTCTTCTTTGCATAGTGGTTAGCCTCATCAATGATAAATACTTTGGGGAGAGGAGAATATACACTTACTAATTCATTAATACTTCTTACATCCTCTACATTAGGATTAGCAGAAGCATCAATTTCATAGATGTTTGTGTCACCTGTTAATTGTTTAGCAGCAATCCTTGCAAGAGTAGTTTTTCCTGTACCACTTTCTCCAAACAGTAGAAAGCATTGAGGTACCTTACCATCCTTAGGTGGGTTAAGAAGATTTGCCATTATATCTCCTCGAATTGCTTCTGTGAATTCAGTTGGTCTGTGTTTATTTACTAAGTCCATTTCCTTACTCCTCTTCCCAAATTGTATCAGCTCTATTTCCTACATAGATTTTATTCTCACCATCTCTGTATAAGGTCTGAGCTAATTCCTTAAAGTCCTCTAACTTCATTACAATATAGTTATCTTGTTGCAAGGGATTGTAATTGAATACTACCCCACTGTAGTTAGCATTCATCCTAAAGCTGTCTTGTTCCGCAACCTCCAACCATTCCTTTTTCACACTAAAGGAACGAACAGGTTGGGTCTTGGTTTTACATTCTAATAGAATAGTTTCTCCATTGGGTAATGTAGCTTCTACATCTCCTTTTTTGAATGGGGTTGCCCCACTGGCTAATACCACTCTACCGTCTAAGGTTCTAGCTACACTATCCTCTTGCAACCCACTGTAATATTTATTAGATTTTTTACCATTCTTACCGTTTCCATTTTTCATTCTTACCCTTCCCCTTTCTTTTTAATCCCTAGTTGTAGAAAAGTCTGTGGCTGCAAAACTTATCAACAATGTCAATAGGATTGCTTGCCCTACTCCAATCTTTGGGAGATTAAAGATAGCTGGCATTACATAATTCCACAAGATAGCCACAATAGATCCTCTTAGTACCAGTAGAGCAGCAAACATAATGAGATAAACTAACGCTGTTGCAAACCCAGTTTTAATTCTTTTAGAACGGGATAGTTTCTCCTTCGTTTTCTCCTTCAATTTCTTCCTCCTTCACTTCATTGTTCTCTCCATCAGTGTTCTCTGCATTAGTGTTCTCTGCATTAAGAACAGTATACACTCTTTCAATTAGTTTGTCAAGTATTTCTGGGTTGGATTCTAAAAATATTTTCAACTTCTCTTTCCCCTGAATTTTAGGTTCTCCTTCTGCTATGGAAGTAACGTCATAGAAAGCTCCTGCTCTGCTAATTACTCCCACTATCTCTGCCATCTCAATGGCATCATTTACTTTATCTATTCCTTCATGATAGGTTAAGGTATAGGATGCCACCCTCCTATCATTGCGAAAGGCTTTGGTCTTGAGTACAGCTACCGTTACTAAGTTCCCATAGGGATTCTCTGCACTCTTGGCAATAACCTTTCTTTTCTCATCAATGTAATCTCCTCTCTTGGTTTGTAGTCTAATGGAACACGTATGCTTCCAAGCGTTTCCTCCTGTTGTTTGGACTCCACCCCCATAGGAAATTACATCTCGAACTTGGTTGATGCCGATTAAAGTTGTACCATATTTTTTGCATAAACCTACAGCTTGTTTAGAGAAATTAGTGAGGGCTTTGGCTATCCCTGCCATAGTATCCTCTTCAATGGTTTTCTCTAAGGCTTGTGCAGATACCAATACCCCAATAGAGTCAATCACCATGAGAGATACTTCTCCTGTGTCCAGCAACTCTATTGCTTTGGAGAATATCCATTCTGCACTTTGATTGGTGGGGGATAAGAGAATCAGATTTGATATATCTACTCCTATCTTCTCTGCCCAGTTGGCATCTAAGGTATTCTCTGCATCAATATAGACTACACTTTTATCTGGGAATTTTCTTTGTGCATTAGCTACTAAGTCTAAAGAAAGGGTAGTCTTACTGCTACCTTCTCTCCCACTTATTTCCATTAAGATTCCGCTGGGGATACCTCCATACGTCATCCATTGAAGTTTGGGGGAAGAGAAGGGGATTTTATTTTCTGCATAATAGTTTTTAATTCCTAAGGTCGCTAATTCCTCCCCCATATCTTTATTAATCTTTGCTATTAAGTTGGTTAATTTACTCAACCTTTCTCACCTTTTCTCTCCCCCTTTGTATTACAGAAACTCCATCTCTTCAGGATTTAAGTCATACCCCACAACCTTAAACTCAGTATTTTCTCCCAACCCATAGTAGGCTTTCATATTGGCTTCTAAGTTATTGTAATAGGTGGAGGCAATCCTTGCATTCCTTAGGCTATCATAAACCCTTGCTTTTTTATTAATAGTGGTGTCGTAGAAAATATCTCCATCTGGTTGTCTATAAACAGCTATGACTCTGTATACCCTTCTTGGGAAGTGCTTAAAATCTTTCATATTTTTCACCTTTAATCTTCAATCTTTTCTTTGTTTAGGCTTAACTGCTTCTCTACAATTCTGGAAGTGAGAATCTTCTTACAGCTGTTCATCATTTCCATGGCTGTATCTGCTCTATGCTTTAGTTTCTTATGTGCATTATTATAAGCAATATTTAATAATCTTTCTTCTGTACTCTTTGCTTCCGCTGTAGATTTCTTGACTGTGTCTGTGCCCGTAGCTTTGAGTAGAGTGTCATTGTATTTATCTCGTACCATCTCTCTGGCTATGGCATCCTTTAGAGCCACACTCTCTGCCTTGGCTCCTATGTAATAAACTAACATAGGAATGGTGAGAATCACTCTTTCTAATTCTGAATCCAATAGGTCTCCCTCTTCCATGAAGGAATACACTACGCTCATAAAGCTATCTAACTCTTGGGCATATTCTTCTACTATCTTTTCTGTCAGTTCTTCTAATTGCTTATGAGATTCTTCTAACACAAAAGCTGTGTCTTTGTTTCTTTCTTCCACTACTTCTTGGGATAATTTATTCACTTCTTTCCCTCCCCCATCATCTTAATCCATTAAGTCTGCTAAGAGGCTCACATAACGTACTGCATAGAAGTCATCATTTCCATAAAAGTTGTCTGATTCTTCAATGGTTTCTCTGGGGATAAAGTCATATTGGTTTTTCATAAAATCTTGCACTAATTGCTTTGCCTGTTCCCTTGAAAAACTTATCACAGGGCTCATGTTTACTAAAAAGCTATTAAGCACCCAGACTTCTTTATTCATATTGTTCACGCAACCACACTCCTTTCTCTAATTTTCCAAACTCTCTGGCTGAATCAAATATATTTGATAAGTCATATTTATAGTATTTCTGCTTCAAGGTTGCACTCAAGGGGATTACCTTTAACTCACCCTCTCTAACCATTTTCATAGACAAGGTTTTCCTTCCACTCAACCTATGTCTTGCTAATTCGTCTACTGGTACAGCAAAATTTCCATCTTCTTGCCCAATAAACCAAAAGAAAAATAGTGAATACACCCCACCTATCTGATGCTTATTAATTAGCCCTGCCCATTGATTGGGTCTTATGTCTCCATTGTATCTGATATGGGTTTGCTTCGTTGTCTTACATTCTACAAACATTAGAGTAGGCTCCTTGAAGGCTATAAAGTCTGCAATCTCACTGGTTTCTTGGAAGGTGGAAGAGAATCTATCTTTCGCATCCTTGATTCTATCTACACTACATCCCTCTACTTCATTAAAACCTGTACGAATTGCTTTCTCATATTGCTTCCACTCCTGTACCCCTCTTTTCCTTCCTCTCTTTCCTTGTTTTTTTGTTACCTTTTTCTCTGCCACTCTCTCACCTAATTAAATGTCTGATTATATATCTGTTGTAATAATTCTCTCATACTCTAACCACTGGTTGGCATCTCCTTGTTCTACCTTTGCTATTTCTAAAATAGAAGAGATTAATACTACCTCATCTTTATGGGAGAAGAGGAAACTTGTATGTGCTCTATGCCAATACAATAATAGTATTCCTTCTCTCCCATCTTTTAGGGTAATTTTATCTCCCTCTGCCGCTGCTCTAAACGAGTTATCAGATGCACAAATACCTTGGTGAGCCTTTATTCTTGCCCTACCAAATCCCTTGCCATGAGTATGTCGAATATGAGCCTTTGCTCTCTTTTTCTTCTTCTCTTTCTGCTCCATTCCCTTAGTAGATTTCTATATCAGGAGATTGAGGTGGGTCTGGAAGGAAGCCAGGTTGGTGGATGTCTCTTTCATGTAGAGGGGTCTTTCTAAATCTATCAATCAGGGCTCCTACTACTCCTCTCTCTACTCTGGGAATTGCAACCCAATATCTTTCCCAGCAGATGGCTTGGTTGAATCTAAGTAGGGGGATTTCATAGACTACATCTTCTTTGTATTTTATAAGGATTGCTTCCCCGTCTGATTCTGTACTGAATTCATCTAAAGAGCTCACCTCGGTTTCAAACTCCTCTAAGGTTAAGGTTCTAACAGTATTATTCATCTTTTGCATCTCCTCTGCTTCAATTCTCTTTAGCGCTCTTTTCTTATTCATCCTTTTCTTATTCATCCTTTTCTTATTCATCCTTTTCTCCTTTCCTTGTCTTTCTTACTACTCTCTCTCCTGTGTCTCTATCCACTTCATACCCCATTCTATAAGTCCATAGGGAGCAATCAGTTAGGTCACATAATTCTACTTCTTTTCTCTGCTGGCAAGTACAGTCTAAGCATTTGGCTCTAATGGCTTGGGCTCTGGTTAATCTCCTGCTTTTCTTAGGGGTTGTTTTCTTTGTCATAATATCTCCCTTTATTTATTTTGCTTCATCACAGTAAATTTTATATCTACAGTATCTACAATTGGATGAACTGGGTTCTGCTATCGGTTCTTTGTTTAGAGCAAAAGCCTGCTCTGCAATCTGGATTCTTTTTAGGATGATATCTTTTTGTTCCTCTGTAGGTTCAAACACATAGGCTTTCTTTAGGCATCTATCCCTGTTCTCATAGAGGAACATAACCTTAGGGATTCCAAAAGCGATAGAGTAGACGGTTGCTTGGTCATAATGGTCGGGGTCTACCTCTTTTCTCCTATCCCATTTCGTGGAGGTCTCTGTCTTTATCTCTAAGATAAATAACTCATCCATAAATTCAATGATGCCATCACAACGAAAGGATAGGTGTCTTTCTTTATCAAATAACTGTAGCTCCAGTCCTTCTCTGTCTCTGATTTCTAAATGGTCTAAGTTATTCTCTCCAATAAACTTCTCCACATCCACCCATTTAATCTTTTTAGACTGGGCAATCTGATGTTGTAACCTGTCATGCCTATCTGTGCCACTCTCTGTAATTCCAATCATATGATGCTCTCTTGGAGTGGGGTCAGTCTCATACCCACTTCTTTTGTAGAACATATTCCTTGCACATTTCATAGAGGAAGGGGCATAGGCTATGGAGGGTATCCTTAGTACATCTTGCTCCTGAATACTTTCCATGAGGGTTGAAAGAAAACTATATGCATATCCTCCTCTGGTTTGCTTGTCCTTTCTCTCTTCCCTCCATTCTCCATACCCCTCTTCAGTAGTTTTATCCTGAAGTTGTTTGATTATATCTCTTGGTTTAGCTATGTCAATACATCTCCTTTACTTTTCTCTTACACCCATCACGACTATCTTCACTGTCTCATCTTTATTGTAAGCAAATAACATATCTTGATGTATCAGAATATAGATATCTTCTTCTAATTCATCTAAGAAAGAGATGAAGGTCTTTAGATGCTCTGTGGCAAATGTAGCTTGCACTTCTTCTCCCTCTCCCCTTATATCTATCTCCCTACATCCATTCTGTGCTAATAACTCCAGTCTATAAGGCGTTCTGTTGAACGATAGGACTTCAGGAGTGTTGTAGGTCATCTCAGAAATTGCGTCTCTTAACTCGGTGCTACTGACCTCCCAGAAGCCTTCTTTAGATAAGAAAACATTCTCAATATCCTGATAAGGGTAGTCTTTGGTAGGGTAGTTCCCACAATAGATAGAAGTATCTTCATGATTGATAGATAAAATACTCTCTGCATATTGTAAAATCTTTTCATCCCCTAAGAATGATTTCCCAATTTGATGGGGGATAAGAAAGCTCTTTGAGATAGGATTGTCCAACATCACCTTAGCAATGATGTAATTGTTCGTTGCATACACCCCCTCATTCGATACAAAAAGATTATTTAATTGGGGGATAGGAGAATCTGATAATTGTAATAGCTTAGGTAATAGTTTTTGATTCCTCCCACTCTCTAATGATAGGTCTGCAATCTCCTTTATCTCCCCCTCTTTAGGGATAGGGGTTGCAGGTACAAATTCATTCCCTGTATCTACATAAGCAGGAAATTCATGAGAGCTACTTCCTGTCTTTAGAGTAATAAACCCTGTCTTATAACTAAGGGTAATCTCTTTGCTCTTTAGTTTTCTAAGAAGGGCTGTGAAGTCTTTGAAGTTAATTGATACGCTGGCTTCCCCTTCAAAAGGAATGTCAGCTAAGAAGATGGAGGTAACCTCTTGGTTGGTTACAGAAAACTTTACTCTTCCTTCTCCTCCCTCTATACCCAACATTTCTGCAATGGGGAGGAAAGAGAAAGTCTTAACAGAAATACTATCTCCTAATATTTTTAATTGTTTTACTAAATCATTTGCTTTCATCTATCTTTCCTCTCTAAGAAATAAAGTAATCGGGTTCAGAAGTCATATCCGTTATCTCTATCACCCCTATCTTGATACCCTGTCTCTCTATCTCTTTTGCCATTACAGATGTGTACAGTAGAGCTTGCTCAAAATCCATACATTCTACATTTTCCCATGAGTGAGTAACATATTCATCTGTGTCATCTCCCTCATCAACAAATACCTGTATCCAATAGTCTTTCGTGGTTTTTATCTCTTGCGCTAATCTATTCTTTTTCAACCTTTTTCTATCCATTTAGTTCTTCCCACAGCTCATCTGTCATTTCTCCTGTCCATCTACTTTCAATCTCTACATCCACTGAGATGTCCATATCCATTTCTTTCCCTGAAGCTATCATACATTCTTCCAATATCTTTGCTCCTTCCTCTGCATATTCAATAGGAATCTGGGCTAAGATTTCATCATGGATAGGAAGAATAACTCTCCCACCAATCTCTCTAAATCTTTCATTCTCATCAATGAGAAGTAAAGCAATCTTTGTCATATACGCAGCTGTTCCTTGGACAATGGAGTTAACACATTGTCTCTCTGCTTTTGCAATGTATCCAGAATTGTCTTTAATTATCCACCCAGCATCACTGGCTTCTTCTATTAGTTTGTCCATCTTTATCTTCTTTTCACTAAAGGGTTCTCTGGCATTTTGAATCCGATAATATCTCTTCTCCCAATACTGTCTGGTCTCAAAATCCGATTCCCCTTTCTTCTTTCTAATGGAAACTCTGGGCAAATTAATATCTGGCAATCTTCTCTTACTGCCTACATATGTATTAACATACCCGTATTGCTTTGCATGGTTAATAGAATCTTCCATGAAACTCTTTAGTTCGGGAAAGGCATCCATTACCTTGTCATAAATATCTTGGGCTGTGTCTCTGCTAATTCCTAAGTCTTGTCCGATGGATGTAACTCCCTTACCAAACATAATACCCAATACTACTGCCTTTGCATTACTTCTTCTTTCCTTCCCATCTGAAGTGTCGTCTAAACAATCTTCATAAGGAACTCCGTAAGCTAAGGATGCCATGGCTGAGTAGATATCTTTCCCTTCTCTAAAGGCTTCTAACATTTTCTCATCCTTCGACACATAAGCTGCAACCACCATCTCTTGCTTAGAGTAGTCACCAGAAATAAAGATATGATTTTCATCTGGAATTAAGGTCTTTCTGATAAACTTATCATGGCTGGGAATCTGCTGTAGGTTAGGGTCTTTGGAACTAAATCGCATGGTAACAGTTCCTGTAGGGTTCAGGCTAGTATGAAGTTTCCCATCTGTGCTAATCATCTCTGGTAGCTTCTCAATGAAGTTTTGTACTAAGGTAGTGTACCTTTTATATTCTAAAAGGGCTCGGGTGAAGGGAGTGCCTAAGCTCTCTAACACAAACTTATCTGTGCTTCTGGGTTTCTTTTTTGTTAGTGTATGCTTGTACTCCATAATATCATACATCAATACTGCTAACTGTTCAGATGAATTGAAGTTAATCTCTTTGTCTAATTTCCCTTCCTCTTTCTTTTTCTCTATTTCTTCCTTGAAGGGGTAAAGAGATTCTAATATCTCTTCTTCGTGTCTTTTTATATTGGCTGTGTAAACATCTAAAATCTTTTGGTTTAACTCATAGTCAATATTAAATCCCACATCCTCCATCTTAGATACAATATTTAATACAGGCATCTCTATATTCCAGAATACTTTTCCTACTTGCTGTAGGTCTTTTTTATTAAAGAATGGACGCTGAAACTCATACAACTTATAGGTCATATAAGGGTCATGAGCGGCATAGTACCTCATATTCTCAATGGGAATTAAGTTTACTGGGATGTTCTTGAATAAATCCTTAAAGTAAATGGGGTCTCCTTTTCCCTCACAAAACTCATCATACAAATCCTTTAAGCTATTGCTCTTTTGGTTCTCATTCAACATCCTCATAGCCGTATAGGTGTCATAGTATGCTTCTAAATCTACGCCAAATGTATGCCTAATAAATCTGGTATCAAATGTAGTGTTATGGAAGATGAGTTTCTCTTTTGAAATGGAGGAGAAGAAACGGGCAACCTCTTCTTCAGATAATTGCCCGTCAATTCTTTCCTGTGTAATGTAACTAATGTGATTGACAGGGATGTAAACTGGGGGCAAGGTTGGGGTATACAAACCGGAGCCTACCACTTTATCACTAATGGGGTCTAATCCTGTGGTCTCAGTATCCAGTGCGGCAATTCCATTACTCTTAATCTCATTTGCATACTTTGTTAGTTCTTCTACATCTGTTATTAATCCGTAATCATACCCTTTCTCTTCTAAAATAGAATCCTTACTTCTTAACTCGTCCAGTGCTTTTAAGAAAGCATTAGACTTTACTGTCGGTTGAGATTTCTTCCTCTCTTGCTTTAGTTTGTCTAATACATCTTTGGAGTTTCTTCTTTCTAAACTAAAAAATCCCGTCAATCACATCATCCCCCTTTCCTTAGATGATATCACACTTTCATTCTTTTGTCAATTATTAAAATCTGGGTCTACGTGTAGGTTCCTCTTCTGCATCTTCTTTTTCCCATCTTTGTTGCTCAGGGTTTCTTTCGATAGCAGCTACCATAGCATTAGCATCCATATGCCACACAGGAGAACCTTGTTTATCTAAAGAGATAACAGAATCTTTGTGCTCTGTCATATCTTTTTTATTCTCCCCTACTTTGTCAAACACATAGGTAGTTCTCTTATTTCCCTTTCGCCCATGTCTAGTGATTTCATAGGTGACTTTGGTGAGGTCTCCTTCTTTCTTCATCTCATCAATCAAGTTCAGATACCACTCATTCATCCCCCGCTCCCATACCTCTACTTGTTCTGTGTCATGGTTGTAGAGGTTAATGAAGATACGGTTGGTTGTAATGATTTCATCTTCACACATGGGGCAATCATCAATCGAATCTTCCCGCAAGCAATCTACTTTAGAGGGGAATTTGGACTTCTCATACTTGAATAGGTGGACTCGTCTGGTGCTTTCTCCAATCTCATCTTCATTGGAGTAGAGAAAAGTCACTTTCGCTTTGTCTTTATCGTCTACTAAGCGAAAGTAATTAATCTTTGGTCTCTCGTCATCTACAGCATCAGGGTCTACCATTCTTTTAAGAAATTTATCACTAATCTTTGCCATATTCTATACCTCTCTTTTTATAATTCTTCTTTTAGTTTCTTTGTTTTCAAATCTCTGCTTTTCAAACTCTTCTTCTGTAATACCTTTCGGTAGTTCATCTAACTCTTCATCTTCTGCTTTCTCTCCTACTACTTCATCAGGCTTAATTAATCTTGGCTGTCTTGGTATCATAGGAACAAATGTTTCCTTCTTGGGGTTCCATTCACAAAATAACCCATCAATGTAAATCTTGGTCTTTCTTTCTTCTAAGGCTTTTTTCTCCACTAACTTTTCATCATACCTCATACGACCAGTCAACCATTCATCCCTCTTGATTCGATATAATTGTCTTTCCCTTAGTTTTTGTAATCTTTTCCTCTCTTCCGCTATTGTTAATTCAATCAACCTCTTCATTCTTGATGGGGAAGGTGCAAGGAATCGATAACGCATATAGTAGAAGCCCCTTTTGGTTCTTCTAAAGTTCATAATCCTTTTTCCAGAGGGGGTTTTATAGAGCGTTCGGTATCTTTTGTCTTGCTCATTAAGCTTCTTCCATGTATCTTTATGAATCAGAACCTCTAAGTAATCTCCCTTAACAGTTCTGATAGCAAATAGAGCTCTGGTAGATGCTGGGAAGTGTACATGGACTGCTTGCTTCTCTAAGATTGTGAAATTATCCCACAACCACGTATAGTAAACATCCTCATGTAGCCACCCTTTCCGATTTTTTAATTCATCAGGTGGTACATCATTTGTTATCCTTAATTCTAATCCGTATTCTTTACATAGTTTTACAAAATATTGTAAAGCCTCTTTTGTGTCAACTCTTTTTACATTTTTATTCCTCCTTACTGGGTCAGGGGGCACACCCTCCTCAATATCCCCCAGTAATTTTCTCAAAGACATAGATACTATTTTTATCACCCCCTATCTTTCCTACAGTTTACCACATCTTTTATGAAATTGCAAATATTATAGTGTGATAGAGTATTTTGTTATTTATTTACCAGATTTTCTCTATTGGTTTGTTAGGGTAGATTTCATGTGCAACAAAATGCCTATGAATATCAATGTCTAACATCTCACCCACATCTTTGAAGGGGTGTGGGGCAGATAATTTCTTGACATACTTCTTATGGGAGATGGCTTGCTGAAGTTTTTCTGCTGCCTTACTTCCAGCTTCATCATTGTCTAAGCAGATATTAATTAATCTGTGATGGGAGTTCGCAAGATACTCTTCTTGTTCTTTGCTTCCCACCCCCTGTAAAGCTATGGCTGGGTAGCCCACAGACCACAGTCTTAGGGCGTCAAAATACCCTTCCACTACAGTAATTTCTTTTTCATCCCTTACTTGGTATTCCCCAAATGAAATTTTAGGTACAGAAAAATCATAAGGTGTCCTGAAATAGAATTTCTTAGAATCGATTCTTCTAACCCCATAACTAATCAATTGTCCAAACTGATTGACATTGGGGAAAATAACTTCTCTATCTGTTTCCACAATATAGAATTGATTAAATACTTCTTCTGTTACTCCCCTGAGATAGCAGTAGGTTTTTTCGTAATTGAATTCTAACTTATCCCTCTCTTGAATGAACTCTTGGATAGTTTTATATTCAGGTCGGAAAAACCCTCTCTGTAATTGGGCAAAATCTTTTAGTAAGTCTAAGTTCCATCTCCCTAATTCTTGGGCTTTATAGGATTCTTTTTCTTCTGCTGTTAGAAAATCTGTGATATGTCCTTTAGCTTGACAGGTAAAGCAATGATACAGTCCTGTATCTAAATGAACTCCACAGCTAGCATTCTCTTCTTTACCCTCTGCATGATGGGGGCATTTAATCATTGCATTATTAGATACAATCTTCTCTACAGTAAATTCCAGATATTCAATTAAATCTAAGATGGAGTAGTTACTCAAGTTCATTATCTTGCTCTCTTTCTAATCTCTCCTTCTCTTCCAATCTTTTTTGTCTTTCTTCTTTGCCTTGATAAAATTGCTGACTTAGGTCATCAGGGATTTCTCCCCTATCTATAGCTTCTAAGAATTTATCTTCATCCCCATAGTTCTCTAATACCCATGCTTCAAATAGTAAAACTTCAAACCCACTTCTTACACAATCCCTATGGGGGCAGTGATGACAGTTAAAATTGCAAGGGGGTCTTATATCTTCTAACCTTGTAGCATAATATCTTTCTGCTTCAAATTCATTTTCAACGGTTTCAAACTGCTCTCCACATTCTACACAATTCATAACTCTTACATAGCCACGCTTGACAACTCTGGTACGAATTACTTTTGTATCGGGGCTGTCACACTGGGGGCATGGCATACTCTCCCTTCTTGTTGTTTTTTTACTCTTCTTACTCATCAGAAAATACCATCTCCATATTTCTCCCTTAGCTCCATTAAGTCTTGCTCTTCATTCGCTCTAATATCTTCATTGGTGCTATCCCTTTTGGGAATGAATGTAAAGATACCTTTATCTGGATTCCACGCATAGCGTACAGTCTCCCCAGAAGAGCCATCACGATTCTTAATAGGGGTAATTTCCATTGCCCCATCTCTTTGTCTAATGGCTATTACTTTACTTGCATTAAAGGCAAGACCATCGCTATCTCTGATATCCTCTAATTCAGGATGTCCATCTTCATCCTTCTTCTTTGCCCCACCTCGGTTAGTTTGTACTGCTACAAGTACTGGCACTTGCAATTCTACTGATAGAGCCATCAAATCCTCTGAGATGTTGGTTAGAGTAATGGTTTTTGTATCCCCTCTGTTGTATCTCTCATCTCGAATATAGGAAACTCCATCCATTACAATGATGTCTAACTTGTGAAACTTTGCCCATTGCTTAATCTTGGTTACTGTTACTTTGTTTCCAAAATCTCTGGGGGTGGAAACATAGAAGTGACCTTCCTTTTCCTTCAGTTCTTTGATGTATTGTTCATACCCCTCTTGTAGCTCTCCTCTAATCAATCCTGAGTTAGAGAAATTTCTATAGGTTGTATCAAATCGATATCCCACTCTCTCCCCACTCATTTCTGGAGAAATAAATCCAACCGTGTAACCCATTTCCCATGCACTGGTTAGGGTTTTGATAAGGAAGTAAGATTTCCCTTCCCCAGTTCTTGCTGTGACTACTGCATATTCTTCTCCTTTGTGCCACCCATTAATTAGATAATCTAATTCCTTAAACCCTGAGGGAATGTAGGTGGGGTTCTCTGACCTAAACAGCAATGAGTTAAGTCTCTTCTCTGCTTCTTTAATTAGGTCATGGGAATTGATGCTGTAGGTAGGATTAAACTTATCTAAGTTAGTTTTAAGAAAGTCTACTGCTGCATTCGAGTCATCTACAAAAAGCTTAAATGTTTTCTCTAAGACAGGTCTTAGTTCATTGTAAAGATTCTCTTCTCTGATTCTATCCACTAAATACTGCCTACCTTCTTTTGTTTCCACTAAAGGAAATTCGGGGAATTTTTCTAAGAAGGTTGCTTTGTCTGGAACGTTATTATATTTTTCATTGTGTTTTACAATGAATTGGTATTCTTCATTATGCTTAGGGAAGTATTCAGAACTAAGGTCAAAATCCTCTATAATTGAAAAATCTTTTTCATCTAATATTTTATTTAGAATTTGAATTTCAATCATCTTCTGTCACTTCCTTTCAGTTCAATGATTTCACAAGAGCCTAAGATTCTGCTGGTAAGTCTATCCCCTAATTCATATTTTAATCTCTTGGGGTCTATGTTGCTTGTGTAGATAGATGTTTTTTTTGACAATACTCTGGAATCCACAATAGATAAGATTAGAGATAAATCATACCCATCTATTTTTAATTTATTTGCCCCAATATCATCAAATACTACTACATCTAAATTAGCTAAACCTTCTTTCAACCCACTCATATCTTCTTTAGAGTTAAAGCTATCGTGGATTTGATTAATCAGAAGAGGCACATGAACGAAATACCCCCTCTTAACTAATCCATTTCCTGCCCAGATAGAATCAAAATAACGAAGGAGCATCTTAATTGCAATGGATGTTTTCCCTGTACCTGTAGTCTTTCCCCAGATATAAATGTTATCGCCATTTTTTACATGATCTACAATATTCTCTCTCCACTCATTAGCTTTCTTGTAAGATTCTACATCAATCTTATCTGGGTATATGGGGTTGTTTGTGTATCTGGATTCTGGTATCCCTGAATTATCTAAGAGATACATCATCTCCAAATACCTTACACATCCTTGGTTGCATTCTTCTTTCTGCCCGTAGAAAGGGCAGACTGATTTATACACACATCTTTCTCTGTCAAAAGGTTTAATGACTCATCACTCCTTCCTTTCATTGTGACAGAAATATCTTACTGGTTGCCCTCCATTTCTTCATAGGCATCCATAATATCATAAGCTATTTGAGCTATGGTGTTGATAGCATACATTGCTTCATCTCGAGTTTTACAGTCCATTCTCAAGTTAACTTCAAGTTTACTTCCACATAGGAAATAAAATCTGGCTTCCTTTTGCTCTCCTTCTTCTTCCATTTGTAGAATGTGCTCCACACACTCATCAATATCTTCCACCACTGCCATCACATCCTTTACTTTGCGAAAATTTTTGGAGTCGAAATATTGCTCACTCCTATATATCTCTGCACAAAAGATAATGGGGGTGTCGCCATTCATTCCGTATAGGTGTAACTTTTGATTGTCCATTTCTTTTCTCCTTTCTAATAGTCCGTATCTTCTACTACGTGTCTTGGTATGCAATCATCTTCTGTGCAATAGTTTCCCTGGATTCTTTTTTCAATCTCTAAATAGGGGATAAAGAGCTGATTATTCTCCAAGATTAGTTCTTTAACTTTCGCCTGTCCATCCTCTCTTACATACATTTTCATTTGTGTATCCCATCTGTACCCTAAAGAGTGCAGATATTGACTTGCATCCATTTCTGTTAGATAGGCTCTATGCTCCACATGACCTTCTTCGTTACCCTTCTCATAACAAATAACTACATAGATGTTCATTCCTTTTATTTTTTCCTCCTACATTTATTCAGCAAGGAGGGTGTCTCCCTCCTCACTGTATCTATAGTGTACCACATATTTTCTTTCTTGTCAAGTTTTTTATCTGCTTCGTTACAAATATTAAGTGTACCATTAAAAGATGCTTGGAATGGTTTTTGCTTGTATAATCCATGACTTCCTCCCACTAATCCTAGTCATATTAGCCATTTTAGGTGTCTTCATTCCTTTTGGTGCACTACTAAAATCAATTTTGTTTCCTTCTATGTCCATTAATATTGCATATCCAGTGGACATTCTACCTTTGATAAAATACTCATTGCCTAAATATTTCACCTTGTCAAATTTCCTAAATCCTTGTATTTTACCTGTAGGTATTCTTTGTTGACTTCTAACCCCCTTTGTTTGTTGGTAATCACCTTTAGGTATACACTTTTTTAATATTACTATATCTGATTTAAACCTAATATCTTTTCCTTGACTAGCAATCACCACAGCATCCATATAATGTTCCTTTGGTAAGCCTATTACCTGTCTATGTTCTTTTGTGATAAAGCCAAAGGTTTCTTCTGCTTGTGGCAGTCGTCGGAGTAACTGTATTCTTATGCTATTCATTTGGGTGGCATGTTTCAAATGTCCTTTAACTTTACCACCTTTTAGTACTATATCTCCCTTGTGCGCATGATCATGGCAAGTCTTACATAGTGTCATTAGGTTTTCTTGTTCATCTGAACCACCATCTTTCCTAAATACAATATGATGCACTTCTAATTTCTTTTCCTTGCTTTTACCTTTACAATTTTGGCAAGTATGATTATCTCTAGCTAAAACATATGCCTTAGTATTGGCAAACCCGTAGTTAATACCTCTTTGATACAACCACTTGTTTTTCAACACACTTGGATTTTTCAAGGCATGAGGGTCAAATGTAGCAGTCTCTATTATTATTTTAGTTATGGGTAAAATAGTTTTAACAAAGTTAATCTCTTTCATATGACTGTCAATTTTACTAATCATAGTTGGAGAGAATCTATCTATTTTAATACTGCTCTTTCTATTTAACCATCTTGGTTTCCTATATCTGGTCTTTCTACTCCTTCTATTCCTACGATATTTTGATCTCTGTGTCATTTTGTCTGATATGTCATTCCTAATTTCTACTTCTGATATATAGACAACTTCTTTCTTATCATTTACAACAGCACTACCTATTTTACTACTTCCAGTATCTATTCCCAAAGTTAATTCTTGTGTATAATCAGTAGCCTCATAGAGTAACTTAATTGTAAATGGATTTCTTTTAATACATTTTGCCTTGGCTTGTTTTAATAATAATCTTGCTATTACTGGACTACAAGGCATTAAAGCTTTGTTTTCAGTTGATATTACATAAACCATAAATTAGCCTCCTAATAAATGCTCTACTATAAAGTAGGTTATGCGTATCTTATTACTTTGACCATAACAAGAATCCGTCCTCACTTCGATAATGATAAAATAGCTTACATATATATTACACCGAGCCTTTCCATCAACTCTTCTTAATAATATATGACAGGGCAACAATCTAGTGCGTCAATTGAAGGTGTCATAACTATTCTATCGTAGCTAGTGTTTCTACTAGCTTAATCTGGTGAACTCAGGCTTTTGAAGCCACTACCCTTTAGGGTAGTTGGTAGTTCACCTGATAGGGCATACTCCAGATGCACATTCAGGGTCAGACTCTATATCTAGTTCTAAATCTTCAAACTCCTCCTCATTCTTTTCATACTTCTGAATTAGGTTGGGGTTAAAAGGTTTCAGCCCTTTCTTCATCTCTTTATATTCTTCTTCTGAGATAGCTTCATAAGGCATGAGCTGGTAGAATCCTCCATCATCTGGTAAGAAGGAAATCCCCACATAACTATCCCAATTATTCCATAGCCACTCCTCTACATCATCCCACTCATCTGGTTTTACAGTCACCGTGATGGATGTATTTTGGTCTGTGTAGAAATCTTGGAACATCTTATAGGTTTCTAATTGCTCTACAGCTGTGAAGGAAGATTTGGTTCTTGTTACCCCACTTTCCACAGGGAATTCTACTACTTTGGTATTTACATTTTCCCCTTCTTGCCCTACTTCATTCTTAACTACCCAACCCAATTCCTCACAAACTTTGACAAGAGGGTCAGATGCAGAAATTCTGATTCTTCTGATAAAGAAGGGGGCGTGAGATGCATGGACTCCCGGGCTTACCCCTCCAAAAATCAAACCTAAAGTACCGTTGGGGGCTACAGTGGTAACATTGGTGGATTCATTTAGGTTATGGGTCTTGGCAATCTCTTTGTTAGCTTTATGAGCTACTTCTCTAAGTGAGGTGAGAATCTTTTCTTGTTCCTCTTTTGTAATGTTCGTTCGCTCTACAAAATCTTTCCATCCAGTGATTCCACATCCAGTGAGTCTGTGTTCTTTTTGTACCCTATCCCATGTTGGTAGTTCAAGGTCTACCAACGTCATTCTATATCCAGCTCTGGCTGATAGTTCCTGTGCCCTCTTAATTTTCTCTAAATCATAACCACCTTTCTCATCTACAAAAGAAGAGATGTTCAGGGAAGTGAGGTTGCAACATTGTCTGGACTTCAATAAGATTTCTCCACAAGCATTGGTTCCAGCAAACTCAGGGAATCTTTTTCTGGCTGCTTCCCCATTAATGATTCCCGGCTCTGCTGACAGTACCATAGTTTGGATAATGTCTTTTAGTTTTTCTCTGGTAGGTTTCTCATCAAATATAATACTGTTGTTTGACATCATTCTATGTAGTAGTTCTTCATTGGCTTTCCATTCCCCTTTCTTTTCATCTACCACATAGATATTGTCTTTGGCATGAATCATTTCTTCGTCATCTGGGTCAATAAAAGAGATACAAGCACTTCTTCTTACTGCTCCTGATACTACATTCTCTGCAATGGAAGTACAGATATCCATTACATCAATGGGTTTTAATCTTCCCCCACTTTTAGTAATGACTTTGTGAATCTTGTTGAACATCTTTTGGAGAGGCTTACTTCCACTGGCAAATCCACCAAACTTCATTAGTCTTTCTCCAGCAGGTCTTACATAATCATAGTCAATGATAATGGTGTCAATAATTTTGTAAGCGTGCTGGGTATGAATTTCCATGAAGAAATCTAAGGCTTTGTGGAATCCTTCTTTGCTATCACCAATGGTTAAGGTGGCTATATTCTTGTCTACAGTAAGCTGTGTGACATCCTCTCTGTCTTTCTTCTCTACAAAAGTCCATTGCTTATTAACTAAAAAAATGTCTGTGCGGAACTCTGGTAGTTTGTTGACGTATTTCTTTTGTGCCCCAATACCAATCCCCACTCCCAACATGAGAACATAGAACATCTCTCCAAAAATATAGATATCATCTACTGCTGTAAAAGAGCAGTTGAAGTTTTGTAAGGAAGATATTTTGGAGACTGGGCTCCCACCTGTGAATAGAGTTCTCCCACTAAGCTGTTGTCTACCATGATAAATGTTGTCAAACAACTCTTCTGCTTCTTCTTTTGTGCTGTAGGGAGAAAGGCTAATATTATAATCAACTGCTCTGGCAATGGATTCCCAGAATCTTTCTCTTCTCCCCTCTTCAGGAAGGTATCTACTATACGTTCTGTAGAAGGTGAAGCTAGCTACTTCATTGAGGGGGTCAGGAAGATGTTTATACTTACTAAGAAACTCTTCACTAAGGAATTTGTATTTCTTTTCCTTCCCCACTTTTCTTAATCGATTCTTTTTAGAACGATACTCGATATAGTTCTTGGCTGTTTTGTAGAATCCTCCTGCCATTAACTTCTGCTCTACGAAGTCATGGATGTCGTTAACGGAAGGTAAGCCCATTTCTTTGCAATCTTTCTCTACTTCTTTGGCAATTCCTTTTATTTTGTCGGCATCTATCTCTTCTACATCTGCTGAAATGATGGCATTTACGATTTTATCTTTGTCAAACTTTTCGGTCTTTCCATTTCTTTTTAGTACTTCTAACACCCTACCAACTCCTTTGATAATTTAGTGATAATTTTTTATTACCCCTATTAGGTAGCAAAAGGAACCCCCGTTAAGGGATTCCTCTGCTATTTCTACTATTCTCCCTACAGTTCTGGGAGACCTTCTGCTACATCACTTTCTTCTGTGATGTTTTCTTCTTCTGTGATGTTTTCTTCTTCTGGGTTTGGAGGAAACTCCTCTTCGCCCATCATATCCATAATTTCTTGTGCGGTACTTTCATCTACCATTTCATCTTCTGGTTCTCCTTCCTCGTCAAACCCTTCAATCTGGTTCATAAGTCTTTGCATCACTTCAAATCCATTTAGACCATCTGGGAAGATTTCTTCTACTGTCTTTTCTCCTCCCACATTCTTCTTAGCAAACTTGCATAGCTCATGGATATTGATATCTCTGGTTTGCATCTGTAGTAGGTTTCTAAAGGACATGAGAAGAACCTTGGCTACGCTCTCTGTCATTCCTGAAGCCATTCTATGGGTACCATTCTCTGTCGTTACATCCAACCAGTATCTGCCTTCATCCCTATCAACTCTGATGCAATGAATCTTTTCTGCAATAACTACAAACTCATGGTTGTAGGAGGTGATATAGGTTTTCATTTCTTCTCCCATCTCTACACCGTTCCCAGTTTGTCAGAATGTACCTTCATGACTTCTTTTACTACTCGAGAAGTAACTTCTTCAATCACTTCTTTCAGATTGTCTTTATCTTCTACTACTACAACTTCTTTGTATTCAGCTCCAAAATAATCCTGATTATTCTTTAGAGTAATTTTTGTGCTGAACTCTAACTCTTTTACCTTTGCCATTATTTTCTCTCCTCTCTTTCTTCTGTATTTCTTACGGTATACATAGTGTATCACATATTTTATCTTTTGTCAACTTTAAGTGGTGTGCTTGTACTTTACAATATTTTACAATTATTGACTAAATTCCTAAGCGATTCAGTCTCTTTATCTTTTCCTCCTTCTCTGGGTCATCTATCTTGATATCAAACACTCCTCTCTTTAACCACTTCCTGAATTTCACTATCATGTGAACTTGGTCTCTTCTAAACCATCTTCCTTTGATTCCTTTAGCATTATAGTTCCTGTAGTAGAAGGGGAGCTGGGGAGTGGTCTCAGGTTTCCAATACTCAGGGTTCTCGTACCAATTATAGTAATGCTTGAATCTTGTCATAGAGATTCCTGTTAGATTGGGTATGTGCCAGTGAGCGATAATAGGGAAACCAATTCTGGGTACTCTCTTGTTCATCTCCATCCACTCAATTAGAACCTGATAATCTAAGGGTAAATCTGTATAGGGTCTTTCTAAGGATTGATTGATGACTGTATGGCTTACTGTTTTCTTTCCCTCTACCTCATCTACCAAATCCCGTAGAAACTTTTTTACTAATTCATTCTCCATCTTCTCCCCTCCTTTTCTGTTTATAGAATATCATATCTATTCAGGAAATGCAACCCTAAAAGTGGTGGATGAGTATTTTCTTTTACACCACTTCTAAATTGCTTTTCAGTTTATTTGTTTGTATAATAAAGGCAAGGTAGCAAGGAGTGAAATGTTAAAGACCCACTTACACCTACGGGAATATTCGGAACATATTCTAAACACAACTAATCAAGGGATTTCGCACACCGTCCACAAACTTCTTTAAGGTTTGTGGATGAGAGGACTGCTCCTTGCTTACCTACTCTTGAGGTTCTCGATGAGCCTCTTTTTTTATACCTTGAATCAATTATATATTTATACATAAGTATGAATAATTATATCACTTTATTATAAGTTTTTATTTTCTTATGTGCATCTGTGTGTACATAATAGTTAGTGTAAAAACGTGAAGAGCTTAGATTTCAACGTTTAGTGATAAAAGCACTTTAGTCGGGTGGGGTGAATAAAATTCATTTCGCTATTTTTCAACGTTTCTTACTTTTTAGGGCATTTTTAGTTGTAAATAGTGTAGTTTTTACAAGTAATGACAAAAGCTCACAAATGGCTTGATTTCAATGGTTACAGCCACACCACTATAAAATTGACAAAACCTATTTTACGGTGTATAATAAAGACACCCCGAAGGGAAAACACCCACCCGTAGGGTGGGGCTATAAATCTACCGCTGTATTTAATACCTGCTAAAACCATATAGCTATTATTTACTGTAATATTTTTTAGCTGAGTCTTTTTCTTTTAATCTTTTTCTTTTAATCTTTTTAGGTTCACCAGAGTATAAGTATAGTTAGCATCGCTATAGTATTAGATTTCTCTCTTCCCCCAATCACTGACATGATTGGTAAAATATCTCCCAAATATTAGATGATAAAGTTATCAACATTTGCACCAACATTTGTGGATAACTTTGTTGATAACTTAGGGGAATGAAGAATAACTACTAACACTACTACTACTAACACCACTGAAAGATTGCTTTTTCTATAGATAGCAGATATACTACCCAAGTAGCTGAAGATGTGGAGCTAAGCAGCTTAGGAGTGATAAGATGACAAATAAAATAGGATTAATGGGGGGAGCCTTTGTAATCGCTAACTTTATTGATATGGGAATACCAGTGTACACCCCAGTAGATAAGAGTGGTAAGGTAGATTTGTTAGCCTACTTTGATGGAGAGTATCAGAGAATACAAGTAAAGTCCAGTGGTACAGTTAGTTTGCATGAGACAGATGCCAGTAAAGGTATGTATACTTTTAAGTTAGTAGAGGATAATTTGAATAAGAATGGGTATAGTAAACACATATATACGAAAGATGATATAGATTATTTTGCACTGTATCATGTTACCAGACACACTATGTTTCTCATTCCTGTAGAGGAAGCCCTTGCTCAAAATATTACTTTTAGTTTTGGTATTGGTGGTTATAATGATGAAATAGAGAGTGAGTATCGTTTTAATTGATTTCTTAGCAAGAATTCTCCCACTTATAGAAGGTGGGAGATGAATTGCTAATATATTATTTCACAAGGAGGAATAAATGAATTTTGAAGAAAGAGATAAAGTAAAAAACTTACTTAATGTAGGTGATAAAGGATATGTTCGCTTAGTAGATACACTAGGTAGCGATTTGACTGCTGCAAATGCAGCCAGAGTGTCTTATGCGAAGGAATCAAAAGAACTTAGTGATAAAGATATTCGTTTGATTCACTTCCTTGGTAGAGAAAATCATACTTCTCCTTTTCGCCACGCTATTCTTCAATTTGAAGTATACGCTCCTCTTATGGTAGCACGACAATGGTGGAAATACGTCATTGGTTCACATCATCAAGAGGGCATTGCTGATAGTTTGAACGCTTGGAATGAGTCGAGTCGCAGATACATTGCTGAAGAAGTTGAATTCTACTTACCTAAAGAGGGAGAATGGCGTTCCGCTCCAGAGAACTCAAAGCAAGGTAGTGGAGAGCCTTTTGATACGGATAAAGGTAGGACTTTTACAGAATCGTTAGAGCAGTATCAAGAATTAGGAAAACGTCTTTATAATTCAGTTGTTGCACAAGGAGTAGCAGTTGAACAAGCAAGACTTTTCCTCCCTGCATATGGACTTTATGTTCGTTGGTATTGGACTGCATCTCTTCAATCTGTATTTCATTTCGTAGATCAGAGAACTAAGCATGATGCTCAAAGTGAGATTCAAGATTACGCAAGGGTAGTAGAAACACTCGCAAAAGAACATTTTCCAGAATCTTTTATCGCTTTAGGAAAGAAATAGCAATTTTTTTAAGTGAGGTGAATTCATGGTGAAATCCAAGCAGTTCACTTGATTTCTCTCCAATTAACTAAAATAACACCACTTAGAATTGACAAATAGAAAGATATGTGATATAGTATAGATAGATGGGGAGGGGATATAGCCTTGACTACCATCAAGGCTATAAGATATTACCGTAAACAGAATGGGCTAAACCAGTGAAAAAAGAGGAGTCGGAAGAATGAAATTAAACACCATTTCTAATGAAGATTGTTTAGAAGGCAAGAAGCAAATGCAATTAGATGAAATTGAATTCAAAGAAATAACCAAAGAAGAAACAAAAGAGATTTTATTGAACTACCATTATTTGCAAAGAATGCCTCCTTTGTCAGTAGCTTTTGGTGCTTTTCATTCAGGGAGGTTGGTCGGTGTCATGACTTTTGGGAAACCACCCAGCAACTCTCTTTGTAAAGGGGTGGCTGGTGAAAGTTTTTCAGGTAATGTATATGAATTAAATAGGTTGTATACATTTGAGGACACACCAAAAAATCTTGAGAGTAAATTTATATCCTACGCATTAAAAAAATTAAAACAACGGAACTGGATAGTAATTTCCTATGCAGATGAGTCTATGGGGCATAGTGGTTATGTTTACCAAGCGACTAATTGGATTTATACAGGTAAATCAGCTAAGCGAACAGATGTATACGTTGGGGAAAATGGACATTCGAGAACATATTCTAATTTTCAAAAAGACTTTGTTGTGCGAAAAGTTCGCTCCACCAAACATAGATACTTATACATATGTGGGGATAAAAATTTCAAAAAAGAAGTGTTGGAGAATCTGAAATACCCAATTATAAATGAGTATCCTAAAGGTGAAGTTAGACATTATGAAGTTGGCGAAACAACGAATGATATTTTATACCACAAAAAGACTCATGAAATATTTACGGAAGATGAATTTATTAAAAATCCGTCAAAATATCTTTCGGAAGATGAGTTAAATTACTATAAGAAATATTATTTGCCAGAATCAGAAGTGTTAACGTTATTCTAAAAAGAGAGAACAAAATAAAAACCAATGGATTTGGAGGGAAAGAAAAAGGAGATGAGAACTAACTCATCTCCTAATTTAATAACTTTACATCTTGAATGTAAAGAAGAAATTAATCTCTGGATTGCACATGAACGTTTCCAGAACCTCCACCATCCAACATTTCTCGAATGGCTTCTACATCCTCATCATTACTTACATAATCCTCCTCCACTACATCCACAGGTACATTATGTGCATCCTCCCCAAATTCCTCTTTATACCCTTCATCAGGGAGTTCTTCAGGATATTCACAATCCTTTTGAATGGGTACAGCAACAGGAACTACCTCTACATCACCATACTTTTTAGATTCATTGATTTGAGATTCAATCTCTGCTTCAATAAATACCGTAAAGTCTTTGTGCATCTTTTCAACAGCTGCCCTACCTTCAGCATCTACTTGCTGTTCAACCAATTTCTTAGTTCGATAGAAAGCTTCACGCATTGCTTCCTCATCAAACTTTCCTTCCTTCTTCAGTTCATCAACAAATCGTTGATTGGTGAAGTTAATGGAACGGGCAATGGTTTGCAGTACCATTTGTACATTTTCTCGTACATCTTCATTCTTAATATTCTCCGTTTTCTTTAAGAAGAAATTAAGAGCTACCAGTACCAGAGCTACCAGTGCAGGAGAAAGTACAGCAATGGCAATTCCACCCAAAAATCCAACATCCAAATTCATAACATTACCTCCGTATATTTTATTTTCTAACCCTTAGCATTAAAGGGAACAGGAATAAATTCATTTTCCCAATCTTTTATCTTTCTATTATCCGCAATAAAAGCACTTACTGTTTTCTCATCTTCCTCTTTTCCTACCCCAACTTTAATGAAGATGTAGTAAGGATAGATGTTTTCATTCCCTACATAGATGATTCTCTGGAACAGTTCTGTAGGAGTCATCCCATAGTCGAATTGTACAGCACCACTCACTTCTTTAATGATTTGATTCACATACTTTTGATGGGATGCCTGAAGAGTGAATACACCAAATCTGGGTTGCATCTTGAGTAACTCTTCTTTTGTGAAGGCTTTATTGAGATAAATTTTCTTATCTTCTTCTTCCTTCTCTTTCTTTTTCACTTGCTCATCAAACAAATAAAGCTTATTTCTTTCAATGACATCATCTAATTTCTTCTTATAGTTAGGGTCAGTCGCATAGGTACCAGTAAGAGCTTCTGTAGCTTCCTTATAATCCTTAGCTACTAACACAGGGGCATATAACTTTTCCCTTGTGGGGGTAGAAGTAAAGAATTTCCCATGGTCTGTAATGGACTCTTTCCAATCCTTATATTTTCTAAAGGAGGATTTAACTTCCCTCTTAGAGCCGTTAATATATTCAATAGAAACCTTATCATATACAGCCCCAGTCCACGGAGCAGATGCCTTAATCCCAAATATGTTATTAGCATGAACTGCCAACACACTATTCCCACTATCACTCTCTAAAATAGCTTGAGCTAAGGAGATAGAAGGTAACACTCCACTCTTGTAGTAATCAGCAATGATATCATCTCGAATCATATTGATAAAAGCGGGGGTAGTAAGAGTCGTTCTTTCTATCGGTTTAGTTTTTTTTACCCCATAGTGTTCAGCTACTACTCTTGCTACTTCTTTAGCTAAAGCATCTCTTTTATTCACTATGAAATCTCTATCCTGTCGATTAGTATGATAAGCAAACTCAATTAGCATCCCCATAGGAGCTTCACTTGCCCTTAACACACCAAAATAGTTAGATTGATAGGGGGGAGAAGTAACATTGGTTTTATATACATTATTATTATTCCATGTCCTAACTCCTCTATTCGGAGTACCTAATGCACTTATCGCTCTGGACAATTTCCATGCTAAATCATATCCAGATTGTCCTACACTCTTCCAAGGATTGGTATCAGGAAATATCTCAACTCCTCGAACATTAGAAGCCCCAGCATTGGAGTGGAGAGAAAGAAGTAAATCATATCCTTTCGCCATAGCACCCCTTTGAGCTAAGGTAGGATTCTCATGGATAGTTTTCCTTGTCCTTCCTACAGTAATTCCATAGGCTTTAAGCTCTCTTTCTAAAGCAATAGCCATATAGTAATTAGACTCCCCTTCATTTCCCGGGCTAAGAAATCCTCTATTATGAGAAGAACCAGAACCATGTCCGGGGTCTAACAATACTTTTAATTCAGCCATACTATTCACCTCCTTTTATAGTAAAATAGATTAATACACTAAAGTATATCATACCACACTTTAACAATAAATGCAATTTTTGTGGTGTGAATTTTTACAGAAGCATTACAGAAGCATTACATAAACAGATTAGGGAAAGCAACCCCTAACAAGTAGGTGACAAAAGCAGCTGTAATTGCCCATATAATCTTACTTTCCACGGCTCTTCTTTTCGATAAAGGTTCAGAAAGGTGGTCATCTATTCTCATATCTCTAATTTCCTTCATCTCTTCATTATTTTTTTGAGCCATTTCTCTAAGGAGAACTGTTAACTCTTTAATTTCAGTTTTAATTTCACGTAGAGCCTGTTCCACTGTCATACCTTGTTGCTTCAGTAATTCCACATCCGTATCTAATCTCTTAATGGCAACTTCTGAACTTCTTACATCAGCTTTTAATTCATCCAATTCTTCACTTAGGGAAAGAACATCCTTATCTAAAGCACTTACTCTTTCTTCTACTCTTGGTAATCTTTCTTGCACTGAGACCCCACCTCCTTTTTGTATATTTTATACTTAACTACCATTTAGCAGACCTTGTCCACAATATCAACCACTATCTTAAAAGGTTTATTATTCACCCATGTCCTAACAATGCTTCTTTCAGCATTAGAATATTCAATATCATAACTATAAGAACCTGTTGCTAAGTTTTCTGTATCTTGTGGGTCTATTTGAATGATTGCTGTACCATCTTCTCTAATCACTGCCCTCTTACAGAAAGCATACACTGAGTCCTTACTTCTTTTCTTTACCCCAAAATGTATTACAGAATCAGGGGGAAAAGGAATTTTAACACCTTCTTTATAATTACTAATAGAAAGAGCAAAACTATCCCCCCTGACTAATGTAATGGCAAGGGTTTTATTATCAATCATCTAATCAACCCCATTATTGTAATTACTGTAAATTTTCCCATTGTCCGTCTTTTAGTACAAACACATCTTCAATAGGCTTCCATACACCATCTTTCAACACGAAACCAGACTCAGCTTCCATCCACTGACCATCCCACAGGATGCGCTGGTTTTTAGGGTTCGGGGTAGATGTAGGGCCACCTCCTAGAAAAATATTCTTACTTAGGTATTCTAGGTGTTGTCATAATCATACCTTTTTCATCTACTGTAATTCTTTTCAAGGTTACCATAGTATCTAAATAATCTTCTTCAATCCTATTCATAATCCACATATTCAATAGAAAAGCATAAATCATTTTACATACCTCCCATTAATAAGAACAATAAAGTATCTTCTGCCATTTGTAGCCTCTCTTCCAAATCTGGTGTAGGCAATAATCCTTCTTTTGCAATAGCTAAATTCAGCCATTTATCATAGTTGTATTCCACATCTAGCTTTAATCCCTCCCTATAAGGTACTTCTATTGAATAATAATCATACTCGAATATTATTCCTACCTCATCTTCTTGTGTTTCTACTTCTCTGATGTTATTAAATAGAGAAATAATAGCATTATCTCCCACCTTATCAACTTCAAATAGCCTTGGCTTTATTCCGCTTTCTGCTTTCATTACTAACCACCTCTTTCATGTCTTTTATATCTACATAAGGTTTTATATTTTTAAGATAATAATTGTATGAATTACTATGTTTTAACCACCCTAAGTAACTCAACATAGCAGCGCTATCTTTAAAATTTAATTTTTCTTTCTTGTAAATCTTTTTAGCCCTTCTCTTTATTCTTAATGCGTTTCTTTTTCTCATCGTTACATGAGTTCTGTAAAATTTAAAGCCTAGAAAATCTAAAGGTCTTTTATCTAACCGATATACTTGCCAATTATGTTTTAAGTTTAATCCTATGGTTTCTAAATATATTTCTATTTCTTTTCTTGCTTTGTGTAGTTTCTTCTTGTTGTTTCCAAATAATATGCAGTCATCCATGTACCTAACATAATATTTAATATTCAACTTTTCTTTAATCATATGGTCGAACTCTTGTAAGTAGAAATTAGCTAACCATTGAGAGGTATAGTTGCCTATAGGCAATCCTTTTTCTACACTATCGATGATTGCATCCAGTAGCCAAAGTAAGTCTTTATCCTTAAATTTCTTCCTAAGAAATTCTTTAAGGACATCATGATTAATTGAAGGATAGAATTTAGTAATATCTATTTGTAGTACATATTTAGTATGTTTTCTATCTCGTTTAACCCATCTTTTAACTCTCTTTTGTGCATAATGAATACCACGTTTTGGGATACTACCACAAGAATATTCATACATTCCTTTAGCCATATAAGGCTCTATAATTTGCATGATTGCCCAGTGAATACATTGGTCTGGATAAAATTTAGGCTTAAATATAACCCTTTCCTTGCCACTGGCACCATC
>CAZYYK010000003.1:0-36255 GCA_964651135.1 uncultured Gammaproteobacteria bacterium
GATTATGTATGACCCGTTAAAGATAGAATATTCCGAATTAATTTCAACTCTTGACTCTATGAGCAGCAAGCAAGTGGAAAGTTTAGATGAAGAAATTCGAATTGTGGAGTTTCCTACTGTGTATGGCGGAGAATATGGACCTGATATTAACTTTGTTGCAGAACATAACAATATTACTGTGGATGAGGTTATTAAAATTCATACAGGTACTGATTATCTGGTTTATATGATGGGATTTACTCCCGGATTTACATACTTGGGAGGTATGAGTGATGCTATTGCTACGCCAAGATTGTCTTCACCAAGAACAAAAATTCCTGCGGGCTCTGTAGGAATTGCAGGGGCACAAACAGGAATGTATCCGTCAGAAACACCGGGAGGGTGGCAGCTGATTGGAAGGACTCCATTAAAGTTATACGATCCTGATAAAGAGCCTCCGGTTATGCTTAGTGCAGGTGATTATGTAAGATATGTATCAGTAAGTGAGGAAGAATACTTGGAAATTAAAAAGCAAGTAGAAGAAGGTACATATGAAGTGAAAGTTATAGTTTCTGAAGGAGGTGACCTGCGTGAGTAGTATAAAAGTTAAGAAGGGTGGATTTTTAACCACTGTTCAAGATTTAGGACGTATCGGTTACCAAAAATTTGGAATGCCTGTTGCAGGAGCTATGGACAATTTTTCATATAGAGTCGCTAATTTCTTGGTTGGAAATAAAGAAAGCGAAGCTGTATTGGAAGCTACTCTATTAGGACCAGAATTGGAATTTGGCTGCGATATGTCATTTGCAGTAACAGGTGCAAACATGAAGCCTGTATTAAACGGCAAAGAAATTTCAATGTGGGAAAGCTATAAAGTTACAAAGGGTGACATATTATCTCTTGGAGTAATAACAAGCGGTCTTAGAGCCTATATAGCTTTTAGCGGTTCAATTGAGGTACCCCTCTTAAACAACAGTAAATCAACTTACTTAAAAACAGGAATCGGCGGTTTCAAAGGCAGAAAAATTTTGAATGATGATGAGTTGGAAATTAAAGTATCCGACAAAATAGTATCCGAAAAATTTATCGAGCCGAAGTATATTCCGGAATTTAAAAGAAAAGGTAATGTAAGGGTGGTTTTAGGTCCTCAGGATGATTATTTTACTGAAGAAGGTATAAATACTTTTCTAAGTACTGATGGCTATAAAATAACCAAAGAAGCAGATAGAATGGGATACAGACTTGGCGGAAAAACTATTAAGCATATAGAAAAAGCCGACATAATTTCTGACGGTGCTTTATTCGGCTCTGTACAGGTGCCTGCTAACGGGCTTCCTATTATACTTATGGCAGACAGACAAACAGCAGGCGGCTATACAAAAATCGCTACGGTTATTTCCACTGACTTACCGATGCTTGCTCAAATGGGTGAAGGCAGTGAATTAGTATTTGAAAAAATAACATTGGAAGAAGCACATAAATTATATAAAGAGTATGAAGAAAAGCTTTCTGAGATTAAAGCTCAAATAGCAAATTCACAAAGAGTAATTAAAGCGCCTGTTGAAAAGGCAGAATATGTGAACATTGGTCCTGTAAGGAAAATGAATATTGTGATAAACGGAGTAAACTACGTGGTAGACGTTCAAGAGATTCAATAATTTTCAAATATACGATTAAGGAAAATTTAAAATAATATGGAGGTGGACATTATAAAAAATAAAATTACTGAAGGTCTTTCAACGACATATCAAAAGCAGACTAGTGCTTCTGATGCTTATGTCGCTAATACTTCTTCAATAGAAAATCTTGTTTCAACTCCTGCTCTTATGACCATGATTGTTGAAGCTTCATGTAAAATGCTTGACAATTTACTTCCGCAGCAATATTTAACTGTTGGGAATAGATTAGAACTTTCTCATATAAATCCAACACTGGTGGGGGATACAATAACGCTGATACTTACAGTTGATAAAGTAGACGGTAACAGGATACTCGTAGATTTCGTAGGTGCTGATTCAAACGGCAGGATGTGTGAGGGCAAATATCATAAAGTTATTGTAGATAAGAACAAGTTGATGGAAAATGCCTATAAAAGGGCACAAAATTTGTATTAGGATAATTGACTTAAACTTCCAAGAATCCGGGGATAGCTCGCTTATACTGTAATCACATTAGATTACCCGAACGAGAATCCCCCGCTTCTATAAGTTATGGGAGTAGTCACATGTGCAAGATAGTTATAAGATAGAAAGGATAAGATATATGGCTAATAAATACCACGATTTATCTCCAAAAGAAGTAAGACAATTAATAAGAGAAGAAAAAATTCAAGAACCGACATCCGGTATGTGCGGCGGATATGCTCAAGCAAATCTTGTAATATTACCTAAAAAATATGCGGATGATTTTAAATTGTTTGCTGAGTATAATCCTAAACCATGTCCAATACTTGAAATAACAGAACCCGGAAGTTTTGATAAAATTACAACAAACGCAAGCGCCTGAAAACCCGCCAACAGCACGGTAAATTGCCTTGTAAGCTGCTGGATTTTGCGCCTTCCCGCTTCACCCTCTTCTTTTTGGAGTTTTTCCAAATAAGGAATAACAACAGCCAAAAGCTGCATTATGATTGAAGATGTAATGTAGGGGCCTATGCCTAAGGCAAAAATTGAAACTTTGCCCAGAGCGCCGCCTGAAAATAAATCCAAAAAGCCTATAACGTTATTGCCTGCCGCCATATTCGCAAAAATTTCATTGTTAATACCAAAAATCGGAAGCTGCGCCCCAAAGCGAAACAGCGCAATTATTAAAAACGTAAATATAAGTTTTTGTTTTAACCCGCTTGTTTGCAAGTTGCTTACAATGCTGTCAAGCAATTGCTGTTTGTTTATATTTTGCTGCATTAAACTAATTCAACCTTTCCGCCTGCTTTTTCGATTTTTTCTTTGGCGCTTTTTGTAACGTAAGTTGCTTTAACGCTGATTGCTTTTGTGATTTCACCGTTGCCCAAAATTCTTAAAACAACATCTTCTTTGTGCGCCTTTTTGTTTTCAATCAAATAAGCCAAATCTACTGTTTCAACATCCATTTTTTCCAAATCACTTACATTAATTGCAACCGTATTTAATGCCCAGTGGTTTGTAAAGCCTTTTAATTTAGGCAAACGCCTGTAAGCGGGCATTTGTCCGCCTTCAAAACCGCGTTTGGCAGACCTTCCGCTGCGCTGGCCTTCACCGTTATTTCCGCGGCAGCATGTTTTGCCATGCCCTGATGAACGCCCGCGGCCAACCCTTTTGGATTTTTTATTAGAGCCTTCATTCGGTTTTAAATCTTCTAATGTTATCATTTTTTTTCCTTGCTTTCTATTAATTATTTTACTACTTCAATAAGATGTGAAATTTTATTCACCATACCCATAATAGTAGGGCTGGCGCTGTGTTCAACCGTACTGTTTGTTTTTTTCAAACCAAGCGCTTCAACAATTTTAATATGTTTTTTGGGTATCCCTATCAAACTTTTTTTAAGTATTATTTTAATTTTTTCATCATTTTTTTTAGCCATTTTTTTTATTCCTTAATTTCTAACTTAGCATTTGTTTAACTGAAATATCGCGCATACGCGCAACATCACTAAAAGGCCTTAAGCCTTTTAAGGCGTTAAGAGTAGCGTTTGCAGCGTTTAGGGCTGATTTTGAACCTAAAGATTTACTTAGGATATTTTCAATACCTGAAAGTTCCAAAACCGCGCGAACAGCGCCGCCTGCAATAACACCCGTACCTTGAGAAGCCGGTTTTAAAACAACCGAACCTGCACCGGATTTGCCCATAATTTTGTGCGGTATTGTTGTTTTAAACAAAGGCACGGTTACAAGGTTTTTTCTGCCGTCTGCAACAGCTTTTTGAATTGCTATAATAACTTCTGCCGCTTTTGCAACCCCCATGCCCACTTGGCCTTTTTTGTTGCCGACAATAACAATTGCCCTAAAGCTTAATTTTTTGCCGCCTTTAACAACTTTTGTAACTCTGCGGATTTGAACAACCTGCTCTTTCCATTCGGATTCAGGCGGTTCAACCGTTTCAATTTTTCTTCTTCTTGTGCCCCTTGGCCCTCTTGAACCTTTTAATCTTTTAACATTTGCTTCTTCTGAAGAAACTTCTTCCACAGTTTCTTTAATTTCAGCACTTTGTTGTGTAACAGTTTCTTCCTGCGCTTTTTCTTCTGTTTCCTGCGCCGTTGTTTCTTCTGTTATTTCAGCTTCTTGTTTTACTTCTTTTTCGTCCACGTTTTTATACCTTTCGACTTAATTATATACACAAAAATTCGAACAATAAAACACCCGCCCTTTTGAAGGCTTAGGTTTTTATGTTCGATGTTGGGATTCTGACATAATCTATAATACATGCTGAAATATTTTTTGCAACCCCTTTGTTCAAAGCCTGCGGAATTATGTAATCAGGGGCAAGTTCATCTTCTTCAACCGTCTGCGCCAGGGCAAGTGCCGCCTGGATTTTAATGTCATCCGTAATTTTTGTAACTTTAGCATCAATCACCCCGCGAAAAAGCCCGGGGAACGCAAGGCAGTTATTTATTTGATTGTCAAAATCAGACCTGCCCGAAGCAGCAATTTTAGCCCCTGCCTCAAGCGCCAAATCAGGCATAATTTCAGGAACAGGGTTTGCAAGTGCAAAAACAACAGCGTCATGCGCCATATCGCGCACCATGTCTTGCCCTAAAACGCCTGCCGCGCTAACCCCTATAAAAACATCAGCACCCTTAATTGCAACATCCAAAGTGCCCCTTAAATTTTCTTTATTTGTAACAGCCGCCATTTTTTCAAGCTCGGGGTTATTAACAGGGTTATTTTTATAAACAATGCCTTTCCTGTTAACCAAAATTATATTTGAAACACCCAATTTTAAAAGCAATCTGCAAATTGCAAGCCCTGCCGCACCCGCCCCCGATATTACAACTTTTATGTTTTCAAGCTTTTTGCCGACAACTTCAAGCGCGTTTAGAAGCCCCGCACTCACTACAATTGCCGTTCCGTGCTGATCATCGTGAAAAACGGGAATGGAAAGATTTTCAATTAAGGTTTTTTCAATTTCAAAACACTTCGGCGCACAAATATCTTCCAAATTTATTGCGGCAAAAGAATTTTCAAGAAGTTGTGCTATTTTTATAATTTCATCCTTATCCTGTGTTTCAACACACAAAGATATGGCATCAACACTGCCCAATTCCTTAAAAAGAACAGCTTTCCCTTCCATAACGGGTAATCCCGCCAAAGCGCCGATATTGCCTAAACCCAATACAGCAGAGCCGTCCGATAAAATTGCGACAGGTTTTTCGCCAATTTCGCCCTGCACAATTTTGGTTTCAACAACCCCGCCAAAAAGTTCGCGCAGCTTAATTGCCTCTAAATTTTCAATATTTCCTTCAAAAAAACAGTACCTTGACTGTGTCGGAATAGTATTTTCACTATCATACGGTTTTCCTTCAATTAAAGCCGTATCCACCCCCATAAAATTGGGCATAATATTTTTAATTACAAAATCCAAATCTTCCTGTGTTGTTTTTTTAATTTCAAGGGGATACGCGTCAATATTGCAGGTTTTTTTAATGTGAACTGCCCTTTTATAAGAATCTTCATAACTGTATGATATGACCCCTATTGAATTTGAACGGTTTGTAAGGTCAAAAACCCTATCAGGATTCTGATGTATTTCCAATGAGCTTTCAGCAACCCCGGGGGTGTAAACTAACGCAAGTTTTTTGTTTGTGTCAACCTCAATTTTTGAAACAATTTCAATAGTATCATTCATCGTACTTTGTTCTCCTCGCCTTTAATTAAACGCTTAATGTTTTCGCGGTGCAGAAAAATTATATATAAAGCGCCAAGAGCACAGTATGCAACATATGCCGCGGGCTGTTTAAAATAAAACATCATAAAAGGGGATAAGAACAACGCTAAAATTGAACCTAAAGAAACATATCTTGAAAAATACGTAATAACAGCCCAAATAGCTGCAATTAAAAGCCCCGCCTGCCAATTAAGGGCTAAAATTGTGCCCACGCCCGACGCTACGGATTTTCCGCCCGAAAAATTCAAAAAGATTGACTTTGAATGCCCCAAAATAACAAAAATTGCCGCAATAACAGCACAAAGCCCCAAAGTATCGCCCGGAATTAAAAATTTTGCCGCCAAAACGGGAAGTGCACCCTTGAAAGCGTCAAGCAAAAGCACAATAAAAAACCACTTTTTGCCCATAACCCTTTTAACGTTAGTGGCACCGGTTGAGCCCGAAGCTATGTTTCTGATATCTTCGTTCTTAAAAAGCTTTACAATAATGTATCCTGTGGGAATTGAGCCTGTTAAATATGCTAAAATGGCGCTTATCAAATAATATTTTATCATTTTTCCCCCTTTTGCCTGAACGAAATTCTTATTGGCGTGCCAAAAAACCCGAAGGCTTCACGCAATTTTTTGTTCAAATACCTTTTGTAATTTTCTTTAACCAAATCCAAACTGTTTATAAAAAGCACAAATGTGGGCGGTTTAGCTTTAACCTGCGTTGTATAATAAACTTTCAAGTGCTTCCCCTTGACAGATACAGGCGGATTAAGCGCTATGGCTTCATTTACAACTTTATTTAAAAGCCCCGTTGAAATTCTTTTGGCGCGCTCGGATGCGGCAACAAGCACTGTTTCAAAAATTTTATCAAGCCGCTGGCCTGTTTTTGCGCTTATAAAAATTTTAAAAGCGTAATTTAAAAAAGGCGCATCCGCATTAATCTGTTTTTCAAAATCATGCGTTTGCACACCTGATACCAAATCCCACTTATTAAATGCCAAAATTAGCCCGCAGCCTGATTCTTCCACAATTTGTGCTATTTTTTTATCCTGGTCTGTCAAACCATCAACACTGTCTATAACCAAAAGTGCCACATCCGCATCTTTTATGGATTTTATGGCGCGCTCAATTGCAAAAGCTTCAATGCCGTAATCCACTTTTGATTTTTTGCGGATGCCTGCGGTATCTATTAAAATAAATTTATCATCATTTATCTGAATTTCAGAATTTATGCTGTCGCGCGTAGTGCCCGAAATTTCACTCACAATTGCGCGCTCCTGTTTTAAAAGCTTATTTAAAATAGAACTTTTGCCGGCATTTGGTTTTCCTGCAATTGCAATTTTTATCTTCCCGTCTTCCTCGGGTGCAATTTGTTCTTCTTCAATATCCTCAGTTATTTTATCTAAAAGGTCTCCCACGCCGCCCGAGCCGTGCAGGGCTGACACAGGATATATTTCACCCAATGACAGCGCATAAAAATCTGAAATATTACCTATTTCATTTATATTATCAACCTTATTTGCAACCAAAATAACTTCGCGCGCGGATTGCCTTAAAATATTTGCAATCTCTTTATCATAAGGGCTTAAGCCCGATTTTGCGTCCACTATAAATAAAATTAAATCAGCCTCATCAATTGCAATTTTTGCCTGGTTAAGAATGTTTTTTACAAATTCGCTTTCTTTATCATCCGTAATAATGCCCCCTGTATCAATAAGGGTAAAGTTTTTGCCCTGCCATGAGGCGTCAAAATAAATCCTGTCGCGCGTAACGCCGGGCGTATCATCCACAATGGATTTTCTTGCGCCCACAATTCTGTTTACAAACGTGGATTTGCCCACATTTGGCCTTCCCACTATTGCAATTGTTTTTGTCTGAAACTTTTTCATAAAAAAATTATAGCACATAAAAAACCGTGCGGGGCTTTTAGGGTATTATCCTTAAGTATAATTGTTTGTTAAAAGTTTGCACTTTTAAATTTTATTACTGTATAATGATTTTATGCACAAACTTTTCATAGAAAAAGAAATAAAGTATACAGGGAGTGAGCTTTCGCCCCATTGGATTTACAAAAACTTCAAATTGCAAGGTAACGCCATTGTGGCGTTTGCGGGTGAGGTTAAGGTTAAGCTTGCTGATATGGTTGATATTGAAGATGTTATAAAAAAAGAGCCCATTTATTCCAAAAAAATGCTTAATTTTATAGCGGAAATTTTTGAAATTCCCTTAACACAAATGGTTTTTGCGCAAAGAATGTTCAGCGTTATTATTAAAGAAAACCTTGAAAAAAGAGGTATTGCAACTGTGCGCGCGGGAGATGATTTATTTTTTGAAGGTAAAAAGCTTAGTGTATCAATTGCAACAAAGTCTTTAACATCATCCTTGATGCATACAGGCATTAATATTGTAAGCGAAGGTGCGCCCATTGAGGTTTCAGCCTTAAACGATTTGGGTATTAAAGATTATAAAAATTTTGCGCTTAAAATTATGCAGGATTGGGAAGATGAAATGAGTTCAATTAAAAGCGCCGTATGCAAGGTAAGAGGGGTTTAAATGGAAACACCGGATTATTTAGCATATAAAAAAAATAAAGAAAAATATAAGATAGAAAACAGCAAAATGCCCAAAATTAAGCTTTTTTTCTGGATTTTTGCAATAACTTTTTTTGGCGCTTTTATAGGGGTAAAAATTCTTGCAGGGCAATATACTTCTAAAATTGATATTGAAGAGGAAAAAAATTTAAGAAAGAACGATTTCACATACGCGCAAAATGAAGAAGAAGGGCGCAAATATTCAATAGATAGAAGGCTAACCAACATTTATAACGAAGAAATTGCCCCAAGCAAGGCAAGAGTTATTGAAAAAAGCGATGACCCGAGCGTTATTGACCTTAGAAGTTATCGGGAAATGGTGAGTGCAAAGGAAAAAGAAGAAGCCCGGGAAACGCAAAAAGAAGAAGTTCCTGTGCCTGAAAAAGTGCAAATTCCCGATGAAAAAGTTGCTTTAGCGCCCAAAATTACACTAAACACACCTGCCCCCGAACCAAAAGCGGAAGTGCCTGTTTATATAAGAATTTTTGTGGGGCGTTACAGAACTTTAGAAGAAGCAAGAGAAGCGCAGGGCAACATAAATGATATCCCGCAATTTAGCGCCATATCGCCCTTTATAAGAAAAATTGGAGAAGTTTACACCATTCAAGTGGGTTCTTACACAAACAAACAGGTGGCAAAATCAACCGCTTTAAAATTCGGCAACGCCGGATATAATGTTTGGATGATCGAAAATTAAAATTATACATTCAAAAACACCGCCCCTTGATTGGAACGGTGTTTTAATATTATTTATTATTCAGCAACCCAGTTTGTCATAACATCAATTTGGATGGGTTCAAGCAAGATAAATTCTTTTAGCTGGCCTTTGTGCACCCAAACATTTTGGTCTCTGAAAATGTTATAGGCCACTTTTGACAAAAAATCATCCATTTTAAGCGGGTTAGCGTTAAACTGCCTTCTTGGCGGCAGAAGCTCGGATGCCGCAGAAAATTTCGTAACATCATCAGAACCTTTTTTGTTCATAGTTTCCAAGCCAAGAACCATTCTGCTGTTTTTAATTAAAGTTGTGCCTTGTGTAACTTTTTGGATTGTGCCTGAAAAAGTTGTTCCTATCGGAATAAGCAAAACCTTATCTTTGTTAACAAAGTTATTGGTGGCTCTTGCAGTGAATTTTACACCTTCCTGCGCTATTTGGGAACCGTCGGCAGTCTTTTCCGCGCTGAAACATTCCATAACAGCCAAAGGAATTATTGTGCCTGCGGGAACATATGCAATATAATTATCTATATAAACATTTTCTAAAACATATCCGTCCATTGTTTTAGGTTCCTGGGCAATTTTTTGATTAGGTGTAACCATTGCTTTTTGCATCATTGCAACCAAAAACCCTGCCAATTCCCCGCGTGTTGCAGGCCTTAAGGGTGAAAGGTATTTTTCTTCGCCGGGCGGAATAATAATCATATCAAGCTGTTTTGCCTTTGCCATTCTTAAAACTGCCCATTGGGGAATTTCGCCTGCATCTTCATAAGCAGAAAGAAATTCTTTGGCCTGTTCGGGCGATAATTCGCTTATATTAAGAGCATTTGTAATAACCGCTATAACTTCAACTCTTTTAACCTTATCGTTGGGTAAAAAATAGCCGTCGGGCGCGCCTTGCATTAAATCATAGTTTGTTGCAAGCTGAATATAAGGAAAGGCCCAGTGGGTTTGAGGAACATCTTTGTAATTATAAATCTGTTTAACGGGGCGCTGTAATAAATTTAGCGCACGGGTTACCATTGAAGCAAATTCTGCCCTTGTAACATATTCATCGGGGCGGTAGTTGCCGTCAGGATAGCCGAACACAACGCCTTTTTCTTTTAAATATGTAACATAGGGATATGACCAGTTATTTTGGTCAACATCCAAAAATGCCGCAGCACCCGTCTTTTTCAAAATGCCGTATTCAACCTGTACTTCATTTGCATATGCTTGCGTAATAAAGCATGCAAAAATTAAGCTAAACGTTAACAGTGCTGCCGTTTTCAATAATCTTCTTTTATTCATTTTTCCAACCCCTTGTTAATTTTAATAATTTCTATTTTACTATGAAAATATAACTTATGCAATTTCATTTTCAAAATGGTGCTTTTTTTTGTCATTTTTGGGTAATTGGATAACCTCTGCTATATTGCACTTTTTGCGCACTAATTCAGGCGTTATGACAAATTTTTTGACTTCTTTATTTGAAGGAACTTCATACATAATATCAAGCATAAGTTCTTCCACAATTGACCTTAGCCCGCGGGCGCCTGTTTTCCTTTTCAGCGCTTCTTGTGCAATGCATTCAATTGCTTCATTTTCAAATTCAAGCTCAACATTGTCCATGTTCATCAAACATTCGTATTGCTTGATGATTGAGCTTTTCGGTTCAACCAAAATTCTTTTTAACATTTCTTCATCAAGCTGGTCTAAGACGGCATAAATCGGAATTCTGCCTATAAATTCAGGAATTAAACCGAATTTAAGCAAATCGTCCGGCTGAAGTTTTTTAAGAAGTTTGTTTGCATGCGCTTCGCGTTCTTTGGTGGTTTTTGTTTTAGCCGCAAAACCAACGCTTGAACCTTCCGCACAGCGTTTTTCAACAATTTTATCAAGCCCAACAAAAGCACCGCCCACAATAAACAGTATGTTGCTTGTGTCAATTTGTATAAATTCCTGGTGCGGGTGTTTTCTGCCGCCCTGCGGGGGAACATTTGCAACAGTGCCTTCAATCATTTTAAGAAGTGCCTGCTGCACGCCTTCACCCGAAACATCTCTTGTAATAGAAGTGTTTTCAGATTTTCTTGCAATTTTATCAATTTCATCAATATAAATAATGCCGCGCTCCGCCTTTTGTGCGTTATAGTCGGCATTTTGATAAAGCCTTAACAAAATGTTTTCAACATCATCGCCCACATAACCCGCTTCAGTAAGCGTTGTGGCATCCGCAACGGCAAAAGGTACATTCAGCATTTTGGCTAAAGTTTGCGCTAGAAGCGTTTTGCCAGAACCCGTAGGCCCTACAAGCAAAATGTTGCTTTTTTGAATTTCAACATCGGCATGCCCATCGCCCATATCCATGTTGTGGGCAATTCTTTTGTAGTGGTTATAAACCGCAACAGCCAAAACCTTTTTGGCGTCGTCCTGCCCTATAATGTACTGGTCAAGATACTTTTTGATATCTTGAGGCGTGGGAATGCCTTCAAAAAGCAAGTCAATTTCGTTTGCTTTTTCATCCTGTTTTAAGTTAAAAAGTTCTTCATCCAAAATTTCGTTGCAAAGCTCAATGCACTCGTCGCAAATGCAAACGTCAGGCCCTGCAATAAGTTTTCTTACGGAATCTTGTGTTTTTCCGCAAAATGAACATTTTAAATTCGGATCATCGTGTTTTGCCATTTTTTCTAACCTTTACTTTCAGAGCTTACCACTTTATCTATCATGCCGTATTCCAAAGCTTCTTGAGGCGTCATGATATAATCTCTGTCAGTGTCTTTTTCAATTTTCTTCAGTGTTTGCCCTGTGTTTGCCGCCAAAATTTCGTTTAAAGACTTTTTAATCCTTACAATTTCAGCTGCCTGAATTTCAATATCTGTTGCCTGACCCTGCGCACCGCCTAAAGGCTGGTGAATTAACACTCTTGAATGCGGAAGCGCCATTCTTTTGCCTTTTTTGCCTGCTGCAAGCAAAAATGCGCCCATAGAAGCCGCTTGCCCGAGGCATATTGTGGAAACGTCCGCACGAATGTGCTGCATGGTGTCATAAATTGCAAAACCCGCAGTAACAGAGCCGCCCGGAGAATTAATATATAACATGATATCTTTTTCGGGGTTTTCGCTATCTAACAATAAAAGCTGCGCTACAATCAAGTTTGCAACCATATCGTCAATGGGTGTGCCTAAAAATATAATTCTTTCGCGTAATAATCTTGAAAAAATGTCAAAAGAACGCTCCCCTCTGGATGACTGTTCAATTACAACAGGTACAAAACTCATACTATTTCTTTCCTTTCTTCGTCTTTACTTTAAAAGTATTGCTGTTCAATAACAAATTCGTTACTTTTTTGGTTATAGCTTGCTGTGCCACAATTTGCAGAGATGAAGGGTTTTTATTGATTTCTTCTATCAAAGCTTTGCCTTTATCGCCGTGCATCATAGCTATTTCATTAATTTCCTGTACAACATCTTTTTGCTCAATGGTAATTTTTTCTTTATCTGCAATTTTTTCCATTACCAAAGTGTTTTTAATTCTTCTTATGGCTTCTTCTTCAAGCTGCTCGTCAATTTTTGCAGCACCTTCCCTTTTAACAAGTTCATCCCAGCTAAGCCCCTGCAAGCGCGCCCTTTGCTGTGTTTCGTTTTTAACGGCTTCAATTTCACGTTGAATCATGGTTTTTTGAATATCCATTTTGGCTTCATCCATAATTTTTGTAAAAATGGCATCTTCTTTTCTTTTTTGATTTTCCTTCTCTTCAGTGCCGCTGAAATATTTTGCAATATCTTCTTTTAAGCCTTCCAAAGTCTGGATTTTGCCTTCTGTAATCTTTTTTGCCAACTCATCGTCAAGTGCGGGATATTCCTTTTCTTTTATTTCAAGAAGTTTAATTTTAAATTCCGCTTCAATGCCTTTAAGCTCATCGGCATGGTAATTTTCGGGAAACGTTAGATTAATTGTGAATTCTTCACCAATTTCATGCCCGACAAGGCCCTGGGCAAAACCGGGAATAAAGTTTGAGTGCGCCAAATCCAGCGTATGCCCCTTGGCGCTTGCGCCTTCAATGGGTTTGCCGCCCGTTGTGCCTTCAAAATCAAATGTCACAACATCATCTTTTTTTGTTTTGCGCCCTTTAATGCTTTTTAATTGTGCAAAGCGTTCTTGAAGACTTTTTAATTCATCTTCAACGGCATTTTCGTGGTTTTTGTACTCTTCATATTCCAATTCAAGTTTTTTATATTCGCCTAAAACCACTTCAGGTTTGAGTTCCACTTTAATTACAAGTGTTATTGAGCCGTCTTTATTAAAATCAAAAGTTTCAACATACGGCTGGGCAACCGTTTCAATTTTTTTATCCTGCACAAATTTGCTGAAATGTTGAGGGAAAATATCTTCAAGGGTTTGATGCCTTATTTTTTCAATTCCTATATATTTTTCCACAATATTTCTGGGCACTTTGCCTTTTCTAAAGCCCGGAATATTCAAGTTTGTACTAAATTTGCGCACGGTATTTTCATAAGCCGCCTTGGCAGCTTTTGCATCAATTGTCATCTCTATTTTAGCGACATTGCCGTCTAGTATTTCAAGTTCTTTTGTTTTCGCCATATTTCTATTATACCTCATGTTTTATTCTAATATACCTCAAAAATATAAAAGTAGTCAATTTGTAGTAGATTTTTTTATTTTTAGGTGCAACTTTTAGTCTTAAGCGCTTTTGCAGGTTATAAGAATAACTTTCTGAATTAATTATACCACAAATAATATTAAATTCGCGCAAAACCGCCGATAAAAAATATCCGAACCAAAATTTATGTGCTATAATTGCTCTTATGGATATAGAAAAAAATTCAATTATAGTTTCTGTTCAATCAACCCAAGGTGACCCTACACACAACAAGGAGTGCAAAGAAGCGTTCATTAAAAGTGCGATTATAGGCGGGGCAAAGGGTTTGCGCCTTGCATCAGAGCATGATATTAAAAAAGCCAAAATGTTATACCCGAAAATTCCTGTAATAGGAATAACAAAACCCGATATAATTCCGCAAAATTTTAAAGAGCTTGTTTATATAACCCCCACGCCCCGGGATGCCCTGAAAGTAATTGAATGGGGGGCTGATATTGTGGCATTTGACGGCACAAAAAGGCATGATTACAAAAAAATAATTGAAGCCGTAAAAAACGCCGGGAAACTTGCAATGGCTGATATTTCAACTTATGAAGAAGGAACTGCCGCACGCATGGCGGGGGCTGATATAATTTCAACCACTTTAAGCGGCTATACAACATATTCAAGACAATCGGACGAACCCGATTTTGAACTTTTGGAAAAATTGGTTAAAAATGTTGATTGTCCCGTTATTTTGGAAGGTAAAATTTGGGAAAGGGCACAGGCACTAAACGCTTTTGAATTAGGCGCGCATGCTGTTGTTGTGGGGTCTGCCGTAACACGCCCGTGGCTTATAACAGAAAGGTTTGTAAATGAAAAAGCAAGATAGGGCGCTTTCAATTGATATAGGCGGCACTAAAATTTTCAGTGCGTATGTGAATGGAAAAGGCGAAATTTTGGGGGAAATTAAAAAATTTAAGACTTCAAAAACGCTTGAGGGTATTAAAGAACAGCTTAAAGAAATTATGGTGTGCAGCAAGTGCGATATTGTTACAATTGCAACAGCCGGAACGGTTAACCGCGAAAACACAAAAGTGATAGGTTCAACCGCCAATTTGGTGAAAGGTTATAACACAATTGATTTTCAGGCATGCACAAAATCGCCCGTGTTTATTGAAAATGACGCCAATTGCGCGGCATGGGCAGAGCACACAATAGGCTCTGCCAAAGGTTTCAATAACATAATTACCATAACCCTGGGGACGGGTGTGGGCGGCGGAATTATTGTTGAAAATAAAATTTTAAAGGGCAAAAGCGGTGCTGCGGGCGAAATGCATTTTAAAATATTCACGGAAAAAAGGCGAAAGTGCACATGCGGCGCCTGGGATTGCTGGGAAATTTACGCTTCGGGCAACGGTTTAGAATTAACTTCAGAAGAAATTTTGGGGCATAAAATGACATCTTATGAAATTATTGAAGGTGTTAAAAATAACAACAAAAAAGCGCTTAAAGTGTTTGAAAAGTGGGAAGAATATATCAAAATGGGGCTTTGCGGGCTTGCAAATATTTTTGACCCTGATTGTATGGTGTTATCAGGCTCTATGGCGCAATTTATAGATGTTAAAAAACTGGAGCGTGCCGTAAACAGCGAAATTGTAACACCGCCCGTAAAAATTTTCCACGCAAGCGCGGGGAACTATTCGGGGCTTATAGGCGCTGCGCTTTTAGGCTTAAAAAGTATCAATAAAGAAGTTCAAACATGCAAAAACCCCGAAAATTAATTCGGGGTTTTTCGGTTTAACCTAAAGGTTTTTAAAATCAGTCTTCAACAACTATAACGCCAACCGGGCATGCGTCTGCTGCTTCTCTAATAGCATCTTCGTTGCCTGCAACAGCATCTTGATTTACAATTGCAACGTCTTCAACTTTAAACACAGCATCGCAAAATGATTCACAAGCCCCGCATGCGATACAGCCATCTTCGATTCTTACTTTCATTTAAGACTCCTATCTTTATTACCAAACAGAATTATACTAAATACAACAAAAAAATCAAGTATTTTGCAATATTTTTTTAACACAGCGCAAAACCTCATCAGCGCTTGTTTGGCAGGTGCATATACATTTTTTCTTTTTGCATTTTCTTTTGTTGCAGGGCGCACAAATTTCTTCATCAGGAAAAGCAGCCTGCCCCAAGGGCGCAAATGTGTGTTTTGATGTTGCACAAAAAACTGTTATAACTTTTGGTTTATTGCAGGCCCACGCAAGGTGTGAAGCTGAAGAATCGGGGCTTATTACAATATCGGCACGGCTTAAAAGCTCAATGTACTGGGGCAGATTTGTTTTGCCCGCAAGAATTTTAGCGGCCTTATAACCCCCCGTTATGCGCTCAATTAATGCAATATCGGCATTTACACCGCTAAACACAATATCTGTTTCACCTTTAAGCGAATTATACAGCGCAGCCCAGTTTTTTTCATACCAGTGCTTGTTTTGCCACGTTGTTGCGGGTGCAAAAATAATTAAAGGCTTTTTTCCTGTGTCCGCCAAAAGTTCATCAATTTTTTTAACGGTATCTTGCGATGATTTTGGCAAAATTGCTTTAGGTGCATAGTTTTCAACTTCGGTTTTTGTTAAAATGCCGCTGCCCTCAAGCAAATCCAAATGCCTTTTAATAACATGGTAATTTGTGTGCGGACGCCTGGATTTTGGCTCAATTAAAACATTGCAGCCTAAAGGGGCAAATTCGCGGTAATCTTTATATCCTATTCTTTTTTTAGCACCGCAAAAAGCTTGTATTACAAGGCTTTTGAACATGCCATGCGCGTCAATTGAAACATCATAATTCTGCACGCGCAATTTTTTGTTTAATGCTGAAATTTCTTTGATTGTGCCCGGTGAAAGCCACCCTTTGCGCCATTTTGAAAGGTTTGCAACATAAATATTGTCAATTAAGGGGTTATTTTGAACAATATCAACAAATTTATCGCCCACAACCCAGTCAATTTGCGCATTTTTATAGTATGTTTTAATGGCGTCAGCCAAGGGAAGCGCATGCACAATATCGCCAATGGCGCCAAGCCTTATTATTAAAAACTTTCTCTCACTCCTCATAAAGCTTATTATTCTTCAATTTCAAGCTTATCCGCGTCTTTTCCCAATTGTTTTTTCTTTAAGTTGTGAACAACCGCGTCCACTAAAAATTCGTACGAAGTGCTTTTTGCAATGTTTGGCGAAAATTCCTGCATTAAGGTTTCGCGCACCATAGCCTCAATTTTGGAATTATCGTAATCAACAGATTTTTTTTCATCAGGAATTAAAAAATCAAGGTATCTTGCACCTATTTTTAAATCTTGTATTTTGGAAAACATCAACCATTTAAGGCGCGGGCTTATGCTGTTTAGTTTTTTGACAATCTTCAGGTTTTTAAAGTCCATTCTTCTTACCTTCACTTGTGTATTCGGGATTACATTTAATTTAAGTCAGCTGAACAAAAAAAGTGTCCTTTTTTATTTATTTGTTACGAAAAATTTACAGAAAACTTATAATTATAATAAATTATACAACTTTTTCCTGCTTTGAGCAAGAAATTTTGAAAGATATAAGCCAATCGGTTGATAGCCGGGATAAATAATAAAAAAGCAAATTCGGCGCACCTAAAGCCATTGCAAAAATTGTAAAGATGTGTTAACATAGAGCTTGTTGATGGGGTAAAATTATGTTAACAGAAAAAATTTTAGCAATGATTTTAGCCGGCGGGCAGGGCAAAAGGCTTTACCCCCTGACGCGTGACAGGGCAAAACCCGCAGTTCCCTTCGGCGGGCGTTACCGTATCATCGATTTTGTTTTAAATAACTTTATAAATTCCGGTTTTTATAAAATTAAAGTTTTGACTCAATATAAATCAGACAGTTTGAACAAGCACATTTCGCGCGGCTGGCACTTATCGCCCGTTGTGGAACAGTACGTGGATGCTGTTCCCGCGCAGATGAGAACAGACGGCACCTGGTACAAGGGCACGGCGGACGCTATTTATCAAAATATTAATCAAATTTTGGATGAAAATTTTCATGATGTTTGTATTTTTGGCGGTGACCATATTTATAAAATGGATGTGCGCCAAATGGTTAATTACCATATAAAAAATAATGCGGATATTACAATTTCCGCTATCCCCGTGCCAATTGAGCTTGCAGGGGAATATGGAGTTATTGAAGTTGATGATAAATGGCGTTTGATTAATTTTGTTGAAAAGCCTAAAACCCCGCCCAGGCCTATGCCCAATAACCCTTCAAAATGCCTGGTTTCTATGGGAAATTACATTTTTAAATCAAATATTTTAATTGAAGAGCTTGAAAAAGACGCTAAAAACAAAAAATCAAACCACGATTTTGGCGAAAACGTTATACCGCAAGCACTTAAAGGCGAAAGACGGGTTTACGTTTATGATTTTAATAAAAACGAATTCCCGGGCATGGCGCCTTCAGAGCGCGGATATTGGCGCGATGTCGGAACTATTGACAGCTATTGGCAGGCAAACATGGATTTAATTAATTACACGCCCGAATTAAATTTATATTCCCAGGATTGGCCCTTAAGAACCTTTAATTACAACTTCCCGCCCGCAAAATTTGTGTGGGACGAAGACATACGCGTGGGGGTTGCAAAAAATTCGCTTGTATCGGAAGGCTGTATTATAAGCGGCGGAAGCCTTTCGCGCTGTATTTTATCGCCAAAAGTGCACATAAACAGTTATTCAAATATAACGGATTCAATTTTACTTGAAAACGTTAAAATAGGGCGCTATTCGCAAATTTATAAGGCAATAATCGACAAAAATGTTGAAATTCCGCCCTACACACAAATTGGCTTGAGCAGGGAAGAAGACGAAGCGCGCGGGTTTTATGTAACCAAGGGCGGCATTACGGTTGTGCCAAAAGACGCTATTGTGGATTAATTATTCTAAACCCTTCCAATCACTTTTAGGCTTGAAAGTAACTTCATAGCCCAAAATATCACATATCTCGAGCACCTCTTTAAATTTAATTGTTTCATGGCTTAATTTATGAGAAAGGTTTGAAACGCTTGTTTCTTTTTGCTTTATTTTATTAAGCTTTTTAACAACACCGGTCAAAGAAACATCACGCCATACAAATAGGGTTTTAATTCTTTCCTTAATGCGATAATTTTTATTGTTCATACTACAAATTTAAACCAAAGATGAATCAACTTGACAAACTTTGATTATATAATCATAATATTGAATGTATAATCAACAAAAGGAGAATTTATGAAAAAGTACGGTTTTACCTTACAAAATACGGGGTTGTTCCGATAAGGGTGCAGGAGACAGCACTTATACTTTATCAAACGCCTGCAGAATGTCAAGTCAGGTCAATACGCACAAAACGGCATTGCCTGCACGGCATGGATTATTGCAAAAGACAATATGGATTATTTACACAAAGATGTGAGCTGGTAGATTAAACTTGAACTTTACCGTGCATTATATTATAATGACCGCATTAGCACACAGGAGATAGAAGTGAAAGAAACTATTACATTCAACCCCCTCTTTCCGCCAATCAATAAAAAGGGGTTCACATTAGCAGAAGTTCTTATCACATTAGCAATAATCGGCGTTGTGGCAGCGCTTACAATTCCGACGGTAATAAGAAATTACAGAGATTTGCAGTATAGAACACAATATAAAAAGGCATATTCCACCTTAGCCCGTGCGCTAAATTTAACAAACGCAGAATTGGGCATAAACCCAAGATGTTTTGGAGATACTCTCCCCAGAAGGGAAGATTGCAGCATGTTTTGGTCTGAATTTATAAAAAAATTAAATATTTCAAAAAAATGCAGCAACAACGGATATCTAAAAGGCTGTAACCCCGAATATAAAGGTATGGATGAAGCATATCGCAATTACTATTTTTCTGAAAGCACATTAACTGAAGAAGAAATTGCACAAGATATACAGCAAAGGGGCATGTTTGGAGGTTTTAGAAAACCAAATATTAATACATTCCTGTATGTTACGGTTTTAGGGGATGGCACAATAATACTTATAGGTTTAGATTACGAATTCGTTGCTGTTGACATAAACGGAACGAAAAAACCAAACAAATGGGGATATGATTTATTTGCTTTCCATTTTTATAAAAATACGGGTAAATTAATTCCTTACGGTTTTAGTGATAAAGGCGGTGTAGAACCCAGCAACATGTTTTTAAAAACATTAGGCGGAAGAAAATAATTACACTTTCATGTCGGGATTTTTCATAAAGGCTGTAATTTTATTCATTCTTGTTAATCTTGCAGGGTTTTTCTGCACATTCAAATCTCTGAACATCGGAAGCGAATAGCCCACTGTTCTTGATTTTGCCATAGCCTCTAAATATTTTTTCTGCCTGTTTGCGGCATAAGCGTTTCTTACAAGGGGCGTTAAAACGTTACTGCAAAAAACCGCGCCCGCCAAAGACGCCACAACCCCAATTCCGCCTTTAACGGTTTTAAAATCTTCACTGTTTTTGGTAATTCCTTGAATAAAGCCTGAATCTATGCCTTTTTCAAAAACCTTTTTAGAGCCTTTAATCATTGTATTTGTCAAAAGATAAAACAGGCCAACGTTTGTAATGCCGTCTGCCATTTCCTGCGGAATTAAGTATTTTTTATCTTTAGGGTCAATTTTTTTATTAAACATAGCCCCGCACATATTTGCTAAAGAAGCCAATAACCAGCCAATTGCGGCAGTATCTGTCAAAAATTTATCGGTATTATCGGCATAACGTTGAAAAATTGCCGATTTAAAGCTATTTGCCATTTTGGTGAAAGCGTTAGTTGCTGCCATCTTTCACCTCCGCTTTTTTGCTTAGTTTAAACACTTTATCGGCTAAAAAGTTCTGCATGGAATTCACCAAAGGAACATCTAAAAGGAAGTTTGTAAATAGCATAACCCCAAGTGCCACAATTGTGCCCATAACGCCCGCATAGCCTTTAATTTGGTCGGGCGTTGCTTCCGCCAAAGATTTCACGGCCTGCCTGCCCATTTTTGTCAGTTTACTTGCCTGTTTTTCCGTAACAGTGAAGTCAAAGGCTTTGCCGGCCTTAGAACAAATTTCCGCTAATTTTATACAACCGCCCCTTACAACAAGCCCTGTGGCTGTTCCCACAAATGCACGTGCAATTGAACGTACAGCCGAAATTTCCCTTGTTCTTTTATCAACCTTTTTGTTTTTTAAGTCAATAATAGGCTGAAAAGCCAATGCCGTAGACCCTATTACAATTCTTTGCCCGACACTTGACATATGCAAAAGTTTTTTGCATTGCTGTATTGTTTCAGGCTTTATTGTAATGGCACCAAAACTGGGGTTGTTATTCGCACTTCGGATATCGGAAACTTTCATTATAATCTCACGGTGGTATTAAGGCAAAACATGGACAATTGTTGCTACATCTTTTTCATTATTTAACAAAAATTAATATTATGTGCCTCGCCCAAGCAATTAATTAATTGTTTATAATACAATTATAATATCACAACCTTTTAGAAATGGGAAGCACCTATGCAAAAAAAACCTTTTTTTTATGATATAACGCTGCGCGACGGCAACCAGTCTTTAAAAAAGCCCTGGAATTTAAACGAAAAAGAATTTGTTTTTAACAAGCTCACAGAGCTTAACGTGCAGGGAATTGAAGTTGGTTTTCCCGCCGCATCTGACATGGATTTTGAAGCATGCCGCCATTTAGCGGGCATTGCGCCAAAAAATACGGTTATATCAGCCCTTGCAAGAACGGTTGAAAAGGATATCAAAAAAGCAGCCGACGCCATTAAAAACGCCAATATACCAAGAATTCACACGTTTGTAACCCTAAGCCCTTTTCATATGAAGTATGTTTTAAATAAAAAGCCCGAAGAAGTTAAAAAAACGGCAATTGAGGCTGTAAAATTCGCTTACGATGAAATTAAAAAAGTGAATAAACAAGGGCAGGTGCAATTTTCAGCGGAACACTTTGGCGATTGCAAAGACAACCTTGATTTTGTGGTTGAGTGCTTAAAAGAAATAGTAAAAGCGGGTGCGACAGTTATAAATTTGCCAAATACGGTTGAGCGGAGCAGAATTAAAAACATTGTGGATATGGTGGAGCACGTTTACAAAAGTTTACCAAAAGATGTTGTAATATCCGTTCACAACCACAATGACCTTGGCATGGCAACGGCGGCAACGGTTGAAAGCTATTTTGCAGGCGCAATTCAGCTGGAATGTTCTTTAAACGGGCTTGGGGAGCGTGCGGGCAACACAAACATGTATGAAGTTGCAATAGCGCTTCATAACAGCGGGGTTGAAGTGCCTTTAGATTTAAGCAAAATTTATGAAACAGCGCTTTTTGTATCGCAAATGGCGCATGTGCCCATATATGAAAAATCGCCCCTTATAGGCCCTGAGGCGTTGGCGCACAGAAGCGGCATTCATCAAGACGGCGCTGTTAAAACAAAAGATATGGAAAAAGGCGCATATTGCGCAATACGGCCGTCACTAATTGGCAGAAACGATGATGAAAAACTGGGCTTTACAAGCCAATCGGGCAAAACCGCCCTTTATGAAATTATAACCCGCGCGGGTTATCCTATTTCAATTGAAGAAGCGCAAATGCTTACCCCTGTTGCAAAAGAATACGCACAGAAGGTGGGCGAGCTTAGCGTTAAAGATATTACGGATATTTATTTCAAAGAACTGTTTAATGTTAAGGGTTTCTTTGAATTTATAACATTTTTCCATGTTGAGGGTAATATGTTCGAACTTCAATTTAATTTCAAAAACAAAAATTTCCAAATAAGGGCAGAAGGGAACGGGCCTGTGGATGCCTGCCTGAACGCTTTAAAAATTGCGGGCTTCCCGCGCAAACTTTCGCACTATGAACAAATAGCCGTGGCAGAAGACATTGAAGGGTCGGGCGCAAGCGCTATAAGCACAATCCACTTGATAGGCAAAGGAAACACGGAAATTATAGGCCGCGCTTACGATAAAAACACGGGCAGGGCAAACGTTAAAGCAATATTTAATGCGCTTAACTTAATTTACAGATAAGCCTAGCTTTCTTGAATTTCCAAAAGCTCAATGCAGTCTGTATTTTTAAAAACTTCATTAATTTTTTGCAGAGATTTTTTCGTAACCACGTTTAATTTAATTGAAAAAGTATCGTCTTTATTCGTTTTTTTCTTAATTTTATTTATCGACTGGAAATTTTCTTCCACCATGCGGCTCACTTTATCGTAATCTTTTATGGAGCAAGAAAAGGCAATATCAAAAGTTTTAAGCCCCCTTGTCCTGTTTACCAAAAATTTCTTTTCAAAATGTCTTATGGCAATTAGAGTGACAAGGGTAACAATTGTTACAATTGTGGCAAGATAATACATGCCGCACCCGCAAGCCATGCCAACCGCAGCCGCCACCCAAAGGGTTGCAGCCGTTGTAATGCCAGAAACCGTTGTGCCATGGCGCATAACCGTTCCTGCACCTATAAAACCTATACCCGTAATAATTTGTGCGGCAATTCTTGCAGGGTCATTTATGCCGATTGCACCGTCTATCACTATATATTTAAACCCGTAAATTGAAAGCAGGGTAAAAACGGTTGAACCCAAACAAACCAAAATATGGGTGCGAAGCCCCGCAAATTTGCCCGTTATTTCACGCTCAAAGCCAAGCAAAAAGCCTAAAAAAAGCGACGCCAAAACCCTTATCCCCAAAACTATTTCCAAACCCATAAAATCTCCTTTTACAAAATAAAATAAACCATATCGGGGTTTTTGTCAATAAATTTACTATGCTTAAATTATAATTTGCAAAGCGGGCAAAAAAATGATAAAATAAATAAAAGAGGAGATAGAAATGGAAGAAACTATTTTAATGCCCCCCTCCCCTCCGGGTAGAAAAGGCTTTACATTAGCTGAAGTACTTATTACATTAGCAATAATCGGAGTTGTAGCAGCTTTAACCGTGCCGACGGTTATAAGAAATTATCAAGAGCGCCAAACAGTAACCGCCTTAAAGAAATTTTACACGGAAATTTCTCAAGCATACGCAAGGGCGCAGGTGGATAATTCCACACCCGACACGTGGAATTGGGGAACAAGTGGGAGTGCTGTAAATGCTGATAAAATCATAGATTATTTAGCGCCCTATTTAAAAATTACAAAAAGGTGCGGGGTTTCGGGCGGATGTTTTTCGCCAACCACATATAAAAGCCTAAACCCGAGCGTTGACTGGTGGGGGCCAAGCAGCAGCGGAAATGGATATGCAACTGCGCAGCTTGCAAACGGCTTGGCATTTTGGACTCTTACGTACGCAAACAATTGCACACAGAACTTGGGAAATACAAAAGAACTCTCTTCCATCTGCGGAACCATAGGTGTTGATTTAAACGGGTTTAAAAAGCCTAATCAGCTTGGCCGCGATACTTTTTATTTTTATTTCACAAAATATAATGTGCTTCCAATGGGCACAAAAGATGATAAGAATTTTCCTTTATCAAGCCACTGCAAAACCTCAATCCAAAGCGCAAACAACGGCTATGCCTGCACTGCGTGGATTATAGCAAAAGACAACATGGATTATCTGAAACACAATGTTAACTGGTAAAACTATGTTTTCATCTCGCTTCTGGGGTCTAAAATATCCCTTATGGTATCCCCTATAAGGTTAAAAGACAAAACCGCAATAAAAATTAAAAAACCCGGCGTTAAAAGCCATGGGCGATAAATTATGTTTGCAAGCTCCTGCGCTTCTTTTAACATGTTTCCCCAGCTGGCGTCAGGCTGCGCTATGCCAAGCCCCAAAAAGCTTAAACCCGATTCCGCCAAAATATAGCCCGGCACGGAAAGCGTTATTGCAATAATTACATAGCTTGAAGTTTGGGGCAGGATGTGTTTTAAAATAATCCTCGGGCCTGAACAACCCAAAGAACGCGCCGCTTTAACGTAATCTTGCGATTTAATTGATAAAACCATACCGCGCACAACGCGCGCAAAGCCCGCCCAGCCGATAAACGCCAAAATAAGGGTTATAAGCGCAAACCTCTGGGATGACGTCATACCCGAAGGCAGAATTGCCGCTAAAATTATAAGCAGATAAAAACTGGGTATGGACATAACAGCCTCTGCCACCCTCATCATAAAAATATCAAGCCTGCCGCCGAAATAGCCCGAAATGCCCCCGTATAAAATTCCTATGGGGAAGGATATAAAAAGGGCTAAAAAGCCTATTGTTAAAGAAATCTGCCCGCCGTACAACAGGCGTGAAAAATTATCGCGCCCGTTAATATCGCACCCTAACAAGAAAAGTTCGCCCTCTTTTTGTATACCGAAAAGATGGCGTGACATTGGAATGCCTAAAACCTTGTATTCAAAGCCTTTTGGGAAAATGGTCAAATAATATTTTTTGGTTCTGTCTTGCTTAAATGTGGTTTTAAGCGTGTTTGTATTAAATTCTCTTACCCAGTTATAAGTGTAAGGGCGGCTGAATTTGCCCTCAGGCGTTATAAAATAAACGTTTGAAGGCGGCGCATAAGATAAATCCCTGCGCGAAAAATCTTTGGGCCAGGGCGCTATAAAATTTGCAAAAAAGATAAGAATATATAAAACAATAAGCACAAAAAGCGCCAAAAGGCTTATTTTATCTTTCATGAGCTGTTTTAGAATTTGCGTGAATTTTATCATTGTATCCTCACCCTCGGGTCGGTTATTTTCAGTAAAATATCGGCAATGATATTACCTAAAATAAGCATTATTGAACCTATCATAAGGCTTGCCATAACAAGGTTAATATCCGATTTTAAAACAGCCTCTAAAATTAAGCGCCCTAAGCCCGGATATTGAAAAACGTATTCGGTTAACGCTGCACCCGACAATAACCCTGCAAATTCAAAGCCTAAAAGGGTTATAAGGGGGTTTATGGCGTTTCTTAGCGCATGTTTAAAAACAACTTTAAACTGGCTTAAACCCTTTGCCTTTGCAAATTTAACATAATCACTATCAAGCACATCCAGCAAATTTGCCCTCATTTGGCGTGAAAGCCCTGCAAGAGAAATGGTTGCAAGAACAACGGTGGGCAAAACAAGGTGGTGTGCCATATCAAGAAATTTATCAAATCCGCCTAAAGAAGAAAAATTGGGCGATGTTAAACCGCCTATCGGGAATAAGCCTGTTTTTTGCGCAAAAATAAGAAGCAGAATTGCAAAGAAAAAAGACGGTATTGCCATACCCACGCTTGATAAAAGCGTCAACACCCTGTCAAATGTTTTTCTGTAATTGAGTGCTGCCAAAATGCCTATGGGAATGCCTATAAGCCAGGTTGCCAAAATAACGCTCAGGGATAATAAAAGAGTGTTCAGGGTTCTTTCTTTTATTTTATCTATCACCTTTTCGCCCGTGGAACATGTGCCTAAATCGCCCTTAATAAAGCTTTTTGCCCATAGCACGTATTGCACGGCTATTGGTTTGTCAAGCCCAAGGCGCTTTGTTTCGTATTCCAAGGTCTGCTTTGAAATGGAAGGGTTCAGCCTTAATTCCGCCAAAGGGTCAACCGGCGAGAGGCGGATTAAAAAGAAACTCATTAAAGATACTATAAAAAGTATCGGAATTGTTTGTATTATCCTCTTAAATATGAAAGCCCATAATGTCATTATTTTTCCTAGTCAAAAAGGTTATTTAGCCTGTCTTGAATTTCCTGCGGGTCAAGTTCGTTTGTAAAAGCGTTGATATCATAAGCCATTTGATAGTATTTTGCAGCCTCAATTTTTTCGCCTTTAATATTTAGGGAACGTGCCAAATTATAGTGCGCCAAAGCGTAATTCGGGTTAACCGCAATTGCTTTTTCAAAACAATCTATTGCATTTTTAATATGCGCCAAATCATCAAGATAAATTACCCCCAGGTTATTATATGCAATGTCGTAATTAGGATCGTTCTTAATTGAAAGATTGTATTCTTTAATAGCCTCGTTAATTTCGCCCATGCCCCAGTACAAATAGCCCAAATTGCAGTGTATTTTGGCATTTTGAGAATCAAGTTCAAGTGCGCGCCTGTAAATTATAAGTGCGTTTTCATAATCCTGCTTGTCATAAAAGGCGCTGCCAAGGCTTATATAAATATCAATTTCTTTTGGGGTTAAAAGGTAAGAGGTTTGAAAAGAGGATATGGCGGCATCCAGGTTTTTTGTTATGTTTTGCTGAATAAAGCCTAACATTTGCGTAACGCCTGATGTCCAATCAATTCTGGGGTTTAGGGAAATTGCGCTTTGATAGTGGGAGATGGCGGAATCTAAATCCCCTTTCATAAAGTATAAATTTGCAATGTTTGAATGCAAAATTGCATTGTTCGGGTGAATTTGTATAAATTTTTGATAGGTTAAAATGGCGTTATCGTAATCGCCAAGCTCCTCATAGGCTTGCGCCAAATATTGATAAGCAGACAAACAAAGTGTGTCAATCCACTTTGCCATTTTATATTCAACAATTGCTTCGTCATATTTGCCCACCGCCCTGTAAATATCACCCAAAAGGCAATAAAGGGGAGCAAAACCGGGCATTTTATCCACAGCCTTAACGTAAGCTTCAATTGCCTGGTCATATTCTTTAACCTTAAACATCAGCCAGCCTTCTAAAAGGAGCGGAAAAATTGCAAATATTTTGAGTTTCTTAAAAAAAGATTTTAAACCTTCACGGTCAAAGGGCAGGGTGAGAATTGCCAGAAAGCACTCCCATTTGCTTTGCATGCTTGTTTTAAATGAAGTAAAAAACACAACCCTTAAAAGCCTGTGCCTTAGCCAGTGAATTCTTGAAGCGGTCAAAAACGCGTGTTTGAGCGCTTTTTCGGTTTCTTCCAAAGAATCCGTGTATCTGTCTTTTTTCTTTAAGCACTTTGCAAGCATAAAATGGCATTGCGCTTTATTGGCACCGTTTTGAATGGCAAGGTCAAAATAGTTCATTGCCCTGTCTAATTCGCCTTTGTGGTAAAAAGCAAAACCTATTTTATAATAAATATCTCCGTTATCGCCGAGCCGCTCAGACGCCATTTGATACTGGTTTATGGCTTCATCAATGTAATGCTTTGCCTGATAAACGTCCAGGTGCCAATCCATATACAAATCACCCAGGCGGATATAAAGTTTAACGTTATCCGGGTCTTTCATAAGGGCAGATTGGCAGAATTCAATAGCCTTTTGAATATTGCCGCCGTTCACCATCTTGTTGATTTCGCGGTGTATTTTTTTTGAGTTTTCGGTTTGCTGCATAATTATTATTGTAAATTATAACCGTAAAATATGCAAATTGTTTAAGAATTTGTAAACAATCACTCCTTAATTTTATAATCCTTAAAATGATTTTAATGCTCAGAGCGGCGCGTGTATTTTTTCTCTTGACAGTTTTTCAAAAAGATATTAAAATAATATCAGCTAGTGTAAAAGCATGACTAAAGAAATTTAGTCATTTTTTTTATGTCAAGCAAATGTCGGGCGCTGAAAATTTCAGCGCGAGGCGTTATGTTAAATTTTTGTAAAGATTTGGGCAATTTTTTTACTTGATAGGTTTTGTATAGGCACTATGGTTAACCAAATTTCAGCTCCAACAAGAAGGCTTTCAATTTTCTATACTAATGATTTTCACGGTAATACGGATAATTTCAGCGGATTACTGCTTGCTTCAAAGCAGTTTGACGCTTCCTCAGACCCTCAAGTTGATACCATAAAAATTTCTGCGGGCGATAATTACGCAGGCGGGGACGTCCAAAAAAATTCTTTGGTAACATCCTTGTTATCTGCGCTGGGTATCAGCGTTTCAGCAGTCGGCAACCATGAACTTGATGTTAAGCCTGATGAATTTGCACAAAATATCAAAGACCACGATATCAAATATGTTGCTTCAAATTTAGAAATCGAAGACGGGCATCCTTTAGATAATTTAGTCCATGATCGTTTAATTCAAGAAATAAACGGTGAAAAATACGGTATAATAGGGGCTGTTACTCCTGAAATAGCCACTGTTTCAAACAGTTCTTTGGAAGGTATTGAAGTTGAAGATTTCGATAAAACAGTTGAAGAATTACAAGAAGAAATTGATAAATTGCACAAAAAAGGCATAAATAAAATTATTATGGTGTCCCATACCGGTTTTGAACAAGACAAGAAGCTTGTAAGCCGCCTTGCAGGTGTTGATATTGTAATAAGCGGGCATTCCCATGAGTTAATTGAAGGGGTTGAAGAAGGCAAAAATTTATTGTACGGCAAAGACGGCAAACCCGTTGTAATAGTACAGGCAGGCGAAAACGGCAGAAACTACGGCATTTTAAATGCAGATTTTGACGCGCAGGGTGTTATTAAAAAAGTGCAAAATACCGTCCTTCCCACACAATGTCAGGGTGCTTCTTTGGTTGACACTTTTATGGATCAGGTTTTGGGCAAATCGCCCGTTGTGGGCAAATTAAAATCCATTGACCCGTTTCCGCCCAACAAAAGAATTTACCCCTGCGCCTGGGCAAACTTACTTTGCGACGGCATGAAAAACGAACTTGGAACGGATATTGCCCTTGTAAATGCCGCAAATACAAGAAAAGTGCCGCCAACAGGAGATTTGACCGTAAGACAAATTCAAACCACAACCCCTATGAAAAATAAGCTCCTTATCACGGATATGAGCGAAAAACAAATTGTCGAAGGCATAAAATTCGCTGCCCAATCGGTTACAAGAACAGACGGCTCCCCCGGAATTATGCAGGTGAGCGGTTTGACTTACAAAATTGATGATAAAGGCAATTTGCTTGAATTAAATTTTGTGAATAACCAAGGCACAAAAGAACCGCTGAACATTGAAAACCCTTCTGATACAAGAACATTCAGCGTCGCCTGTGATGATTTTCTTGCAAACGGAAGGGAATATCCGCCTTTTGCAATCGGCGATAGAAAACGCGAACAATTTGATTTTGACAAAGATGAAACCTTAATAAGATATATTTCGAAAATGCCGCAGCAAGAGCGCGAAAATTTACAAATTACGGATGATAAAAGAGTGCAAATACTACGCTCATCAGACACCCCACAACCCAACAATAGTACGCAAAAATTCTTAGATTTGACTTTACCAGAAGCCTCATAAAATATTTTATACAAAAATACCCTGAAACGCAGGCAACCAAAGCCCCAATGAAAATTGCCGCAAAGTTAAATTGTGCAACTTCTTTTAAATCAAGTTCCAAAATAGGGTAAACTAAAGATGCAATCAAAATTATGGGTATGCTTAAAAGAAAGGAAAATCTTGCGGCCTGCACCCTGTCCAAACCCTTAAAAATTCCTGCTGCAATTGTAAGCCCCGAGCGTGAAAGCCCCGGGAAAATTGCCAAACCCTGCGCTATACCTATAAATATTGAAATTTTTAAATTATTTTTTTCATCCTTTTGTTTAAATTTTTCGCTGAAAAATAAAACAAAGCCTGTTACAATCAAAAGCACGCTTACAATTAAAGGGTTTTCAACAAGCATGTGTGCGATATCTTTAAAAATAAAGGCTAAAATGCCTGTAAAAAATGTTGCAACACCAAGATAGAGCACAATTAAAAAATTCTCGTTTTTGTAATCTTTTTCTTTTAAAGCCTTAAAAAAGCCCCGGGTGATGTTTATAATATCATCTTTAAAGAACAATAAAACTGCAATAAGTGTGGCAAGATGTATCACTATATCAAAGAAAATTTCTTCTCCTCCAACGCCTTGAGCCAAATTTTGCCCTGCTAAAATTTTATACAAGGCAGATGCAAAAACTATGTGCGCCGAGCTTGAAATGGGCAAAAATTCGCTTAAACCTTGCACAAACCCCATAATAACCGCTTGAATTATATCCATTTTTACTCCCAATAACCGGCACAGGACGAAGTTGTTTCCCAGACACTCACTTTTGAAACGTTTTCAAACTTTTCCTTAACTTTTTTATAAATAAACTTCGCAATAATTTCCGAACTGGGCGAAACATCCGCAAATTCAGGCAGCTGGTTTAAATCTTTGTGGTCTAAATAATTTATAATATCGTTAACCTCTTTTTTTAACACTTTAAAATCAACCAAAATATTTGCCTCATTTAAAGTATCGCCCTGAATATAAACTTCAACCTTCCAGTTGTGGCCGTGCTGGTTTTCACAGTTGCCTTTATAGTTTAAAAGGTGATGTGCCGCTGAAAAAAACGTTTCAATCTTAACTTCAAACATGTTTGTACCTCGCTTTTTAAATATAGCACTTCATAAAAAAAAGACAAACGGTTTCGAATAACCAAAATAAAAACTGTACTAAATCAATCTTTTGTGTTAGATTATTTTTATGAGATTACATGAACTTGCAAAATTGTTGAATATAACGGCTAAGGAGCTTATGGAACGCGTAAATTCCGAACTTGGTCTGAATATTAAATCTCACAGTATGACTTTGTCCCAAAGCGCCGTAGATAAAATTAAAGCTCTATATGCGCCCAAAGAAGAAGCCAAGGCTAAGCCTAAGGCTTTTATTGTTAAAAAGCAAAGACCCAAAGAAGAAGATGTGCAAGAAAAGCCTTCAGAGCCTGTAAAAGAATTGCCCAGAACAAAATCAAGGCTTGAAATTGTGCGTCAGGCGCCTCCAAAAACAGCCCCTCAAAAACCGAAAGAAGCACCCAAAGAAGAAAGGCCGCAGGCGCCAAGAAGAACTTTTCAAACAAGGCTTGAAAAGCGTCCCTTATATCCTGAAAGACCGTTAAGACCAAAAACGGAAGACAAAAAACCCAGGGAAGAAGCCAAAAAAACGGAAGAAAAGCCTAAAACAACAACTGATGCACCAAGACATCCTATAAAAAGGCATATCATTCCGCAGGAAATGTACAATCAAGACCCCAGAAACCGCAGAAAGCACAAAGACCGCGCTTACAGCAAAGAAGAAGAACAAGAACGCATAAGTCTGGAAAAAACAACTCACGGCAAACATAAAAAACACGTGCAGGAACAGGAAAAAATTGAAGTTATCACGCAGGTGGTTATAAATAAACCTATGACAGCAGGCGAATTAGCCGAAAAAACAGGCAAAACTTCTGCCGATATAATTAAATTTTTAATGATGGAAAAAATTCTTGTAACCGTAAACACGCCAATTGACATTGAAACCGCAAAAAAGGCGGCGCTTAACTTTGAACTTGAAGTTTTAGATGAAGATTTAGACGCCTACATTGAAGAAGAAACGCAAAAAGAAGAAAGAGAGAATTTTTTATCCAAATTCGATAAGAAGCTGCTTGTACCAAGAGCCCCCGTTGTTACAATTATGGGGCATGTTGACCATGGCAAAACCACTCTTTTAGATTCAATCCGCGCCTCAAAACACAAAATTGTTTCAACGGAAGTGGGCGGCATTACCCAAAGTATCGGTGCTTACACTGTTTGGGTGGATAAAAAGAAAATCGTATTTATTGACACCCCGGGCCATGAAGCTTTCACGCAAATGCGTGCGCGCGGTGCAAAAGCAACGGATATCGCAGTTTTGGTTGTAGCGGCGGATGACGGCATAATGCCTCAGACAGTTGAGGCCATAAATCACGCAAAATCGGCAAATGTGCCTATTATTATTGCGGTAAATAAAATTGATAAGCCTGATGCAAACCCTGAGCGGATTTTGCAGCAGTTAACCGAACACGGGCTCACCCCTGAAGCCTGGGGCGGAGAGACAATTTGTGTTAACGTTTCGGCACTTCAAAAAACGGGCATAGATGAACTTTTAGAATATATTTTGCTTGTAGCTGAAATGGCAGATTTAAAAACAGTCGAAAAACACCCTGCAAACGGCGTTATTATTGAAGCAAATCTTGATAAAGGCAAAGGCCCCGTGGCAACAATGCTTGTGCAAAACGGCACGCTAAAAATCGGCGACAGCATTGTGGCAGGAACAGTTGGCGGCCGTGTGCGCGCACTGTTGGATGATTCGGGCCAAAGAGTTAAAAAAGCAGGCCCTTCAACACCTGTTGAAATTTTAGGTTTAACAGAAGTTCCGCAGGCAGGCGACAGCTTTGAAGTTGCCAAAAATGAAAAAGAAATGAAAGCGCTTGTTGATAAGAAAAAACAAAAAGAACGCTCCACACGCCTTGAGGCGATGACTGCAATGCATGTTAAAAAAGATATTATTACAAACGATGATTTAAAAATCTTAAATTTAATTATAAAAGCAAGCACAAACGGTTCGGCAGAGGCGGTTTCGCAGGCTATAAGCAATGTAAAATCAATAAAAGTTATACCGAAGATTATTCACGTTGGCGTCGGCGATATTACAGAAGCCGATTTAATGCTGGCTTCGGCTTCAGGTGCTATTATTCTAGGATTTTCGGTTAAAGAAAACCTGAACTGCCAAAATTCGCCCGAACGTGACAAAGTTTTGATTAAAAAATATGATATTATTTATCAGGTTTTGGAAGACGTTGAAAAAACAATGTTATCGCTTCTTGAACCGGAATTGGAACATGTTGAATTAGGCAAAGCCGAAGTGCGCCAAATATTTACGATAGGCAAAACCGCCAAAATCGCCGGTTGTTATGTTTTAGAAGGTAAAATTATAAGAAATAAAACAGCTATTGTTTTAAGAAACGGCGAAGAAATATTTAAAGGCGAAATTACACAGTTGAAACGCTTTAAGGACGATGTTAAAGAAGTTGCAACAGGCTTTGAATGCGGTATTTCTTTTTCTAAGTTTAACAACCTTGAAGAAGGTGATATAATAGAGGTTTCAACCACAAAAGAGGTTGAAGCGGTTTCGCTTGTATAGGAGGCACAATGACGCTAAGAAATGAAAGGGTTAGAAAAGCCCTTATGAGAGAAATTTCCGACGTTCTTTTGCGCGAAATTAAAGACTCGCGCATAACGGGAATTGTTTCAATTACGGATGTTGAAGTAAGCCATGATAACTCTAGCGCCAAGGTTTTCTTTTCTGTTTTCGGGGATGAAAACGTCAAAAAAAATACCAAAGAAGCGCTTGAGCACAACGCACCAAGAATTCGCCATGAAATAGGCAAAAGAATAAGATTAAGATTAACGCCCGAATTGCACTTTATAGAAGACAATTCACTTGAACGCGGGGCTGAAATTACGAAATTGATTGATAAAATTTCACGCGGAGAAATTTAATGTTTGGATTTTTGAATATTGAAAAACCAAAAGGAATAACTTCTTTTGATGTTATTTCCCAATTGCGAAAAATTTTGGGTATTAAAAAAATCGGCCACACCGGCACTTTAGACCCTTTGGCGCAAGGCGTTCTGCCTGTTGCTGTTGGCGATTGCACAAAGCTGATTCAATATTTAAACGGCGATAAAAAATATATCGCAAAAATCAAGTTTGGGGAAAATTCCGAAACTTACGATGAAGAAGGCGAAAAAACGTTTGTTGAAAAACCTGATTTTACAAAAAAAGAACTTTTAACCTTGCTTGAAACTTTTAAAGGCGAAATTGAACAGGTGCCGCCAAAATACAGTGCCGTTAAGCTTAACGGGCAAAAGCTGTATGACCTTGCACGGCAAGGAATTGAAGCGCAGGCGCCCCCAAGATATGTAACAATTTATGATATCAAACTTCTAAATTTCGCGCTTCCTTATGCTGAAATTGAAGTTTCATGCTCTTCAGGCACGTATATCCGCTCAATTGCCTCTGATTTAGGCGAAAAACTGGGCTGCGGGGCATATTTAGGCGAATTAAAAAGAACGCATGCCTGCGGCTTTGACATTAAAAATTCTCAAAAAATCAAAGACAAGCTTAAAATAATTAACCCTTTGGAAATTTTAAACTTTAAAATTTATGAATTAAACGATTTTGAATTTAACCGCATTAAAAACGGAAATTCAATTATAGCAAGAAATTTGAACGGAAATGAAAAACTTGCTTTGATTTATCAAAAAAAATTGGTGTCAATTTCTTCGATATCTGATAAAATAATTAAGGTAGAAAAAGTTTTTGCTCAAAATTTAAAAGGTGCTTTATGAAAGTTTTTATTCAAACATTTATAATTTGTATGGTTTTGTGTGTCGGCTGGTGGATTTTTTCGTATCTTTACGGCAGCGGCTTCGGGCCTGATTTTAAAGTGGATAACGAAATTTTTACAAACACAACGCAGGAAGAAAAGCCCAAAATTGAAGAAGAGCCCGCAGATAAGCCTGTGCAAATTAAAGTTTATTTTATAGACAAAAACAATAACATCAAGGCATCTGTTCGCACAAACAAAAAAAATGACCTGAAAACTTCAATAAACACGCTTTTAGAAGGCGTTAATGCGGATGAAAAAAGCAAAGGTATGTATTCTGAAATTCCAAGGGGCGTAAGGCTTTTGGGACTTGATAATACAAACGGCAAAATTATTATAAATTTGAATTCGCAATTTGTCCAGGGCGGCGGCACGCAAAGTGTTATGAACCGCATAAAACAGCTTGTTAAAACGGTTAACGCCCACAGCGGCAAAGAGCCTATTTATCTGCATATAGAAGGCAAACAAGTTGAATACATAGGCGGCGACGGGGTTTACTTGCAGCAGCCTTTGAATGAAGATATGCTTGAGGGGCAATAAAATTATGGAATACGGAGTTACGCTAAAAAAAGGTTTCACCCTGGCGGAAGTTTTAATAACACTTGCAATAATAGGCGTTGTTGCCGCACTTACAATTCCTACTGTTATAAGAAATTATCAGTTAAGACAAACCGTAACAGCCGTTAAAAAAGCATACAGCCAGCTTGAATCTGCCTTTAAGATGGGAATTGTTGAAAACGGACCCATAGAATCCGCAAATTTACAAAATAACACACAATTTACGGGCACTTATTTTAAGCCTTATTTAAAAGTTTTAAAAGATTGCGGGGTTGACATTGCAAAAAATTGTTATAATGTTACGATTAAAAATACCGCAAATAACGCTAATTTCACTACGTCCGAATCTACTAACCTATACCATCTTATATCAGCGGATGGCATGGTTATGAGTTTTAACGGTGAAAACGGATGTAATAGAAATGAGTCAAAAGCAGGAATAACAGACAAAATGCTTTCAAATATTTGCGGTTATGTATACGTTGATATAAATGGCGCAACAAAGCCAAACAGGGCGGGGGTTGATGTATTCGCATTTTGGGTCACAAAATATGGAGTTGTGCCTTTTGGCGGACCAAACGATAGGTGGAGTTCTTCAACTTATTGCAACCGAACAAGTGCCGCTTCCGGTAATGGCGAAGGCTGCGCTGCATGGGTTATAGCAAAAGAAAATATGGACTATTTGCAAAAAGATGTGAGCTGGTAAATTAAACTTGAATTTTAGCGCATATTATATTATAATAACCCCATTAGTGAACAGGAGAACAAATTGGAAGCAGACCTGTGGTTATTTATCAATTTAATTATAATAGCGCTCTTGCTTTTTTCAAACGGGTTTTTTGTGGCATCGGAATTTGCCCTTGTTTCTGTGCGAAAAACAAGATTACAGCAGCTTGCAAACGAAGGCAGC
>CAZYYK010000004.1:0-30939 GCA_964651135.1 uncultured Gammaproteobacteria bacterium
AAAAGAAACCGTATGCCCGACATGCCATGGCCGCGGGCAGGTGCAGCAAAGCGTGCGCACGCCTTTAGGCGCATTTACCACGGTAAGCACATGCCATGCCTGCCACGGGAGCGGCAAAAACCCTGCTGCTTATTGCAGAAAATGCCGCGGGGCGGGAAATGTGCCTTGTGAAAAAACTCTTAAAATCAAAATTCCGCAAGGGGTGGATAACGGCTCAAAAATTCGCATGGCGCATGAAGGCGATTGCGGCAAAAATGGCGCAAAACCGGGCGATTTATACATTGTTATTTATGTAAAAAGTTCAAAACTCTATGAGCGCACAGGCAACGATATTTATTCCGAAGTCACAATTTCAATGCCGCAGGCGGTTTTAGGGGATAAAATAAATGTGAAAACCGTTTGGGGTGAAAAGGAAATAACGCTGCCGCAGGGCGTCAAACCTCATGATAAATTCTGCCTAAAGGGGCTTGGGGTGGCGTCTTTGGGGCTGCCTAACCACAAAGGCGATCATTATGTTATAATCAATATTGAAACACCCAAAAAATTAACTTCACAAGAGGAAGATCTTTGGAGAAAGCTTTTTGAGGTTTCAAAACAACATAAAAGTGAGGAAGAAGGAATTTTGGACAAAATAAAAAATTCTTTTGCAAACAAATAACGAGGTGAAAATGAAGTTCAGAATATTGTTGATAGCACTTGTTTTAAGTTTATTTATACAAGGCGCACACGCATCCAAACTGCCCGATAATTTGTGGGAATACATCAAAAAAGATTTCCCAAACGCCACCCAGCGCTTTGATTCCGTTGTTATAATTTCAAAAGATTTAATGTATGTGCCGCTGTATCCTGCGCAAAAAAGCGATGCTGAAAAAATTCAAATTGAATACACTTACCCGCAGGGCAAAAGCTTAAAGGCGCTTCCTGAGGTTGTAATTTTTAATAACAATTTTGTGTTTTTAAAACTTTATAAAGATAAAACAGGCACTTTTACGGTTGTGGACAGTGACAATTTGCCCCTAAAAGTTAGATTGGGCGTTATGCCGCAGGATATGCTTGTGCCGGCGGGCATGAAAATTCCCGAAAATTTAAAAATTGTTTTGGGCGATTTGGTTATTCCGGCGATTAATGAAGGCACTTTAATTGTGAATGCGGATGGCACGGAACAGAAGGCAAAACCTTTGGAAGGGCAAATAGCGCAGGAATTTTTGTCCAACCAGGATAGTTTTTTTGCCCTGAATGAACTGAAAAATAAAAAGGCTTACGTTTCAACAAACGGGTCAAAATTTGTGACTGTTTATGATGAAACATCGCCCAAAGCCCTGTATGAGCTTAAATTAAATGGCCTGCCTTCCAAAATGGCAGCTTCAAATACTTCAAAATTTGCGGTCGTGCTTTATTTTAAGAACAAAACACCAGAAATTTTAGACCTGCAAAACGAAAAGATTTTATCAAAAATTGAGCTTGAAGGCGAAGCAAAAGATGTTAAAATTGACACGAAAACGAATTTGGCATACATTTCATCCCCTTCGGCAAACGCCATTTATGCGGTTGATTTGGATTCGGCAAACATCAAAAAAGCTGTTAAATTAACCCAGGCACCCAGCAAAATTGCAATTCACACAACAAACCCCGCCTTAGCTTTTGTGGATTGGACAACGCAGGATTTGTGCGTGCTTGAACTTGCAGATGAACACTACACACGTGTTTTGGGCAAAGCCCTAAACCCTGCCGTTATTTTATACGACGGAGAGGAAGTTTATGACGTTTCAAGAACCGAAAACAAAATTATTTCAAGAAACCATATAACAGGGGCGGTGCAAAGTGAAGTGCTGCTTCACAAAAAGCCCGTTGACGCTGTTTTATACAAAGGCAAAATTTTTATCTTATGCGCACAGGAAGGCTACATTGACGTTTACGATATAGGGCTCAAAAAGTTAATAAAAACAATAAATTTGGAACAAAAAGGTTTTTATTCAAAAATTACCAAAATTCCCGATACAACAGACGCCTTTTTAACAGGCTTTGATGCAGGCAAATTTTTGGTATTCAATTTTGAAACTATGTCTGTTATAAAAACCCAGCCTTTTGAACTGCAAGTTTCAAATATGATGATTATAGATAAATAAGGCAAATTATGTTTGACACAAAAACAGATGAAATTCTGCAAAAGCTTGAGGGCACAGCGCAAGAATTTTGGAATGCGGATAAAGAAAGTGTCAATTTCTTGAACATGTTAATACGCGCGCTAAATGCCAAAAATGCACTGGAATTGGGCACTTCAAACGGATATAGCGGCATATGGATTGCGCATGCCCTTAAAAAGACAGGCGGCAGGCTTACCACAATTGAATTTTGGGATAAGCGCCTTAAGGCCGCCATTGAAAATTTTAAAGCGTGCGGGGTTTATGATATTATTACGCCAAAACTGGGCAGTGCGTGTGATATTTTAGCTTCTATGCAGGATGAGCGCTTTGATTTTGTTTTTATGGACGCAAATAAATTGGAATATATTAAATATTTTAAATTAATTCACCCTATTTTAAAACCGGGTGGTGTAATTTTGGCGGATAATATTACATCGCACAGTAAAAAAGTTGCACCTTACGTAAATGAAATTTTGAACCACCCGCAGTATCAAAGCGAACTTTTGAATTTTCCGGACGGCATGTTAATGTCTTTAAAATTACCTTAAATCCTGTTTTTGGCGAGATTTAAATTTTTGTGCTATAACGTATACCATGAGGAATAAAATTTTTGCATTATTTTTAATTTTTCTCTTTTTTGAGCCTTATGCTTTGGCAGCAGATACCCTTATGCCCGATACTTTTGATGAATACACAATTCAATACACAAAGCAGGTGGACAAGCTTAAGGGCAGCCTTTTTGTGGATGATACAACCGAAGCGCAGGTTATTATTGATAAGCAGCAGCAGGCGGATGTCGAAGACTTGGAAAAAATTTGGAATGCAACGGTTGATAAAAACCAGATTATCAAATTTTCTCTGCAAAAGCTTGCAATTCCTGAAGAACAAAGAAGAGTGCATTCTTCCTTAATGGCAAAAAGCTTGAGTGCCTTAATTTCGGGGGCGGCAATTTTGCCTTCTTTTATGGGCATGCACTATGCAATTCAATCGGCATCTTATGCCGGCGCGCGTCTTGCCAATAATTATTTGAACAAAGAAAACCGCGAAAAAATGGAAAACCCGCCAATTACGGATACCGAGGCAATTGAGCTTGCAACATTAATCGAAGATTTGCAAAATGAAATTGTTGCAACTTACTATGACTATAAAAGTTCGCTAAACCAGCTTAAAGACGTGCGCGCGCAGATGATTTTATATAATAAAAACTATAATAACGCGCTTAAAAGCGGCGATAAGCTTGAAATTGCAGTGTCTTCCGCCCTTTGGGACGAACAGGTTATTGAAGAATACAGGCTGACACAGGAAGCGAAAAAAAACCAGCTTTTGCTGCAAAGGCTTGCGGGCAAAGACACAATAGACGGCTTAAACCTTACCCAATACAACCTTGATGTGCACAACATCAATGTTAACGACCTTGATTTTGAAGCGAAAAAGAAGGTTAAAACAAAAGTTGAGGTTAAAAAATAATGAAAAAATTTGTTTTGCTTTTAATATTTGTTTTAACCCTAAACCCTGTGCTGGCACTTGGTTTGGGCGATATAAACCTGCCTAAAAGCCCGTCGGGGCGCTTTGGCGTGGGCGAAAAGCCCGAAAATGCGGTTGAAATTTATGCCCAAAAACAAATTGAAAGCGAAGCCAAAACGCCTGTTCAAAGGGCGCAGAATGAGATTGTAAAAGCCGCACAGGAGAATTTTGAAGTTAAAAAAGATAACGTTACCCAGGTGTTTGATACAAACCCCAAAACTTATGCGGATTTAAGCATAAAGCGCATGGCTTCTGACATATCCGATGAAGTTGCCGAGGAACAGGAAAAATTAATGAGCGATTTGAGCATTTTATGGATGGCGGCGGCTCAAAATTCGGAAACCATTCAATATGCCGTGTATAAGCTTTCAAACCCCGATGAGAACAAGCCCGACGACAATATGCTTAAAAAAATAGTGAAGCCCATTGCAAGTTTTTCAACAATCGCGGGCACGGCGTTTGCCGCAAACCCGTTTTTGGCGTCCGGCGCTTTAATAGGGGGAAATTTAATGGGCGCTTTGGCGTCTGATGATAAGCAGCTGAATTATAAGTTTACAAAAGTAACAGACGCCGATATGGTTATTCTGGTGCGCAAAATCGACAATTTACAAAAAAGGTTGCTTATGCTTTATGTTGATTATAAAACAAAGCAGGAAATTTATAATATGGCGCTTAAAAACGTTGAAAAACGCGAACAAATTTATCAGGATATGCAAAATAAAAGTAAAGAGGAGATAATTTTAGCCGATGTTTATTATAGAAACGCTCAAAACTTCGCTAACAGGGCAAAACATGACTATAATGCATCCAGAACCATTTTAAAACAGCTGGTGGGCGAGCGCGCCCTCTTACAAATCGAAAATCCCGCATGATTTTTAAAAGAAATGTAACAAATAATGCAAACTAGGTTTTGTTTATGATAAAATTTGATTACTGTAAAATAGTTAGTTTATAAAGGATAAATATTTATGTCACTACCGAATGTAGCTTATTTCTCAATGGAAATTGCAATTGACCAATCACTTGCAACTTATTCCGGCGGTCTTGGTTTTTTGGCGGGTTCTCACATGCAATCTGCCGGTTATTTGCAATTACCCATCGTGGGTGTTACAATGCTTTGGTCTTATGGATATTACGACCAGAGAATTGATCACAACGGAGAAGTTGAAGTTGCCTATATACGAAAAACCTACGATTTTTTAACGGATTTAAAAGTAAAAACGAAAGTCAAGGTTTTTGGCGAAGATGTTGTTGTTAAGGCTTACAGGGTTGAACCGGAATTATTCGGCACATGCCCTGTTTATTTATTAACAACAGATGTTGCGGAAAACTCTGAATGGGCAAAAAGCATATCGCACAAGCTTTATGACGGAGATGAAAAAATCCGCATAGCCCAGGAAACTATCTTGGGCGTTGGCGGTGTCAGAATTTTACAAGAAGCGGGCTATAATTTTGATGTAATTCATATGAACGAAGGCCATGCGCTTCCTGCCGCGTTCGAGCTTTTAAGGCAATACGGCGGCGATTTGGACGCTGTCAGAAGAAAAACCGTTTTCACAACCCACACGCCCGTTGCCGCAGGCAACGAAGTGCATTGGGTTGATACACTTCTAGATGGCGGATTTTTTGTGGGATGCCCCAGAGAAAAAGCCGTAAGCCTTGGCGGAGAAAACTTTTCACTCACCGTTGCGGCACTTCGCATGTCAAGAATTGCAAACGCCGTATCCCAGCTTCACGGGCTTGTTGCCAAAAAGATGTGGGATTGGGTTCAGGGCAAATGCCCGATTAAGGCAATTACAAACGCCGTTAACCTACACTACTGGCAAGATGCGCGCATTGGAGCGGCTAAAACTCCAAAAGACCTTTTGAGCGCAAAAATTGAGATGAAAAAAGATTTGTGCCAGTATATTACGGATAATTGCGGCAAGCGTTTTGACCCTAATGTTCTTACAATTACCTGGGCAAGAAGGTTTGCGGACTATAAGCGTGCATGGCTGATTCTAATGGACAGGCCGCGCATTGAAAAACTTTTAAACGAAAATAAGGTTCAAATTGTGTTTGCGGGCAAATTCCACCCTGACGACAAAATGGGCAAGGAAATGTTCAACAAAATTTTAAAAGAATCTCAAACAATGAAAAATGTTGCGGTTTTGCCGGGTTATGAATTGGCGCTCAGCGCCAAGTTAAAGCGCGGGTCGGACATTTGGCTAAACACGCCGCTCAGGCCTTTTGAAGCTTCGGGCACTTCCGGCATGTCGGCTAATATGAACGGGGCTTTGCACCTTTCCATACTGGATGGCTGGGCAGTTGAAGGCACGTGGAACGGCATTAACGGCTATACGGTTGAATATCCGGGGCTTGATGATGATATTCCGTGGGAAGAGCGCCACTGGAAAGACCACAAGCGCATTATGGAAATTTTGGAAAACGAAATTATACCGACCTATTACGACAACAAGCAGGAATGGGCAAGGCTTATGCGCCAGGCTTTAAGAACGTCTGAGGCTTATTTTAATTCTGACCGCATGGTTGTTGAATACTTTAACAGAATTTATAAGCCGATAGCACACGCAGGCGCTGAGGCGGGCGAAGATGAACAGGATATAAAGATGGTTGAAAACCCGAATTTAGACGCCTGGACGTTTTCAAATATAAAGTAGAGACGAAGTAAATTTATTGTTAAAAAAGCGCAGGCATTTGCTTTGCGCTTTTTTGATTAATAATATTTTATTTCCCAACTGTCACAGTATATTATTCTTGCCGCGCATCTGCATCCCAGTGATTCTCCATCGCCGCGTTTTGAATCCAAACTGCAATAGTCATCAGTACCGCGTAATCTTGAACATCCGCGTTCCCAGCCAAAAGCCTTAATTTCGTAATTGCTGCCTGTTTTTGTCGTAATAAAGGAAAAAACATCAACTCCAAAGGCATTGGGCCCTCTTGCACCGTTAACATCTACCGTAATTCCCGTATAGCCGCCCTCTAGCGTTGTTGCTTTTATATCAAGTACCGCCCCGTCTTCCAAAAGATATGTGCAGGTGTCGCTTAGCTTTGTGTTTGGGCTTGGGTGGCGTCTTAAATCTTTAAACGGTGTATTGCTTGAATAGCCGCAAGCTAAAGCGTTTGCACATTCTTTTGAGATTTTAAGTTTTGGTTTCCAGTTTGTGTTGCAATATTCTTTTATAGAGTTTTTGTCTATTGTTTCTATGTCAAAAAGCGGGTCATAGCCGCCGTTTTCAAAAATAATCTGGTTTTGTACGCGCCTTAGGGTGGAGTAAATTTTTTTAAGCTGTGTCACGGCTTCGTGCTTCTGGTAATTTTTAATAACCGTGGGGATTGTAAGTGCCGCCACAGTTCCTATTACGGCAAGAGTTATAAGAACTTCTGCAAGCGTGAACCCCTTTTTACCTCTGAATGGGGGTAATGCAGTTGATTCTTCCATTTTCATCTCCTTTTTTATATTCTAACACTATATTTAATTTTCAAGCAATATTTTTATAGCTTCGCCCGAGGAGTGCAGCTCAAGCGCTTTTTTGGCATATTTCATCTGCATTTTGCGTGTAATTAATTTTTCAAAATCAACCTTTGCGCTTTTTATAATTTCAAGCGCCTGGCGGAAATATTTTGGCGTGTGGTGAAAAACGCTTATGACGCGGATTTCATCGTAATGCAGGCGGCGTGTATCAATATTCACGCTTGTTCCTGATGTGCAGCCGCCAAAAAGCTGCACTTTGCCGCCGCGGCGCACCAATTTAAACATCTTTTCCCAAATTTCTGGCAAACCCACGCATTCAATTGCAATGTCAAGCCCGTAGCCGTTTTGGGTCATTGACATTATCAAATCCTGCGGGTCAGGGTGTTTTTTTAAATCTATAACTTCATCCACATGCGCAAATTCGCGTGCAAGCTTTAATTTTAAAGGGTTTCTGCCCATGGCTATAACTTTTGCCCCTTTTAATTTTGCAAGGGCGCAAAACATCAGCCCGATAGGCCCTATGCCCACAACACCCACAACATCGTCCTTTTGAATTTCTGTACGCTCTATCCCGTGCACCACATTTGCCAGAGGTTCACAAAAAGCGGCGCGCGAAAAACTTAAATCAGAAGGAATTTTGAGCATATTCTTTTGGACTATGCGCTTTGGAACAACAATATATTGCGCATAAGCGCCGTTCAGGAGGTCAAGATTTTCGCAAAGGTTCTCTTCGCCCTTATGACAGAAAAAACAATCGCCGCAAGGGGCGGAATTTGCCGCCACCACTCTATCGCCTGCCTCAAACGCTTCAACATCATCTGCCACCTTTGCCACAACGCCCGCAAATTCATGCCCGAAGCCCGAAGGTGTTTTTTTAATTAAAACAGGGTGCCCCCTTTTTAAGGTTTTTACATCCGTGCCGCAGGTAAGCGCTGCTTCAACTTTTACAAGCACTTCACCCTCGTTTAATTCAGGAATGCTCACTTCTTCCCAACGTATGTCTTGCGGCGCATAATAGCGCACAGCTTTCATTTTTGGCATATTTGTATGTATCCTTTAAAGATTTTATTATTTATAGTATCATCAAACGCTTTTTGCAATTTGTCAAGCGTGTAAACGGTTGAAAACCCTTCAACCCTTACTTTTTTTGCTTCAAGAAGTTCAATTGCCTGCGCTAAATCCTTAACAGAAGGCGAATAGCTTCCTATCACACTTAATTCCTTATAATAAATGTCGTTGTTTTTATAGCCGTCATCATTTTTAATCGAAGAAAAAACTATAATTTTGCCGCCCGCTTTTATATGTTTAAGCGCCGTATCGATGGCCTTATGCGAGCCTGATGTCATAAAAACAGAATCATATTTAATATCGGGGTTAAACGTAATATCAAATTGTGCTGCAAATTCTTGGCGCTCTTTGTTGATATCAACCCCCCGGGCCTTAACGCCAAATGCCTGAAGTGCCTGCCCCATTAAAACGCCAATTGAACCTAAACCTATTACAAGGGCATTTTGGGGGTGGTCAATTTTTTTATACCCCGCACGTTTGACAGCACGAATACAGCAGGCCAGAGGCTCCATAAAAGAGGCTTCATCGGGGGTCAGGTTATCGGGAATTTTAAAAACAGTATTTTGAAGATGCCCTTGGGTTACATAAATATATTCGCTAAAGCCGCAGGGGGAAATGTTGGTTTTTTTGAATGTTTCGCACATTGAATAGCTTTTATTTTTGCAAAAATCGCAGGTGCCGCAGGGGTAATGATGCCCCAAAACCACCTTATCGCCCTTTTTAAAAGAGGTTGAACTTTTAATTTCAACAATTTCACCCGCAACCTCATGCCCCAAAACCGCATTTGGCCTGTTTTCAAGGTATTTGACAATATCAGAGCCGCAAAGCCCGCAGCCTAAAACTTTTATTATTGCACCCTGCCTGTCGCCAAGCGCGGGTGTTTGTTTTTCAACTATTTCAATTTTGCCGTTTCTTAATTCTGCACTTTTCATTTTTTCCCCTAAGGCGTCATGGGCTGTACTTCAAAACTCGGGCCTTTTGTACTGCCGCCGTAAATTGTCGATTTTGAAAATTTTTCTAAATTTAAAGCCGCAGCAATTACTCCCCCTATTATTACAGCGAAGAGCGTTATCATAATAAATTCAATAAGTGTTTGTGCACATTTCATAATTGAATTATACTACAATTATGAAAAGAAATCTTACAGAAAATATAAAAAAATGTTCCAGGTGCGCCATTTGCGCTGCCGTGTGCCCTATCTATAAAATAAGCAAAAACGAATGCACCCTAAGCCGCGGCAAGCTTTTGCAGCTTTTGGGGGTGAGTTTGGGGCATCTGAACTTTTCAAAAAAAATCAAAAAAAATTTGGATTTTTGCCTGAACTGCGGGCTTTGCACGAAGTTTTGCCCCTCTGAAATTGATGTAGTAACGCTTTTTGCCCAGGTAAAAGCCGAAAATTTGACCTTTTTAGATAAATTCTTAACAAGCGAATTTGTTTTTAATTTAAAAATGCTGCCTTTTAAAATTTTCCAAACCCGCGCCCCAAAAGAAAAAAACGGCACAATTCATTTTTGGGGGTGTATATCATCCCATAAAAATGATTTCAAATGCTGCGCTATGCCGTATCTTACAAAAGGGCGGCTTGATATTTATGAAAAATTAATGAAACACAATATGAAAATTATTGAAAATCCGAACATTAAAAAAGTGATATTTGATTGCGCCACCTGCTTTGAAGCGGTTTCAAAATATCCTTTGCCTGCTGCTTGCCGCGAAAAGCTTTATTTTGAGACGGACATTAAGAAAATGAATGTTCCATATACTTTTCACAAACCCTGTCATATGCCGCAGGAAATTTTTGAAAAACTTGAAACGGAACTTAAAAAAGACCCGTTTTACCGCCCCTTAAAAGAACAAACCTGCTGCGGCTTTGGCGGTGATTTTTTTGTGCGCCACCCTGTTATGGCGCTAAATTTATCAATCAGCCTTGCGCAAAAAATTAAAGAAACGGGCGCAAAGGAAGTTATAAGCGCATGCCCCACCTGCCGCTGGAGTATTAAGGCGGGGAAAATATTGCAAAAGTTCAAAAGATAGGCTAAAATAAATAAAGGATATGACAAACGAAAGGCTGAAATGAAAAAAAATAATCTAACGGAGGGAGGGGGCTCTGATAGTTTAGCTTTCACCCTTGCCGAAGTTCTTATAACATTAGCCATTATCGGCACTGTTGCCGCACTCACAATCCCCACGGTTGTGCGCAATTATCAAAAACAGGAAACTGTTGTGCGCCTTAAAAAAACATATTCCGCACTTGCAAATACCACAAACCTTGCAATAGCGGACAACGGCCCTGTAACAGGCTGGGAAATTGAACATTATAACGTTCCGGGGGCTTCCTTAAATTTTGCAAACAAATATCTTATACCTTATTTAAAAGTTTCGAAAAATTGTGAAAATAAAACAACCGCTGAATGTGAATTTAAATATACAATTCCCGGCGGCGAAAGTTTTTCTTACGGTTCAAGTTATGCCAGATTTTATTTAACCGACGGAACGCTGATTGTAGTGTTACCTAACAGCGGCGAAAGCGCAGGCCTTACTTATAAACATGCAATTATTGCTGTTGATTTAAACGGGCAAAAAAAGCCGAATTTGCGCGGGCGGGACATTTTTTATTTCAGATACTATATTTATTATGAAACTGACAATAATTACAGAAACGGAAAGTTTGTCCCTTACGGCTACAATTGGTCGAGAGCAAGTTTAATTACAACAGGCTGCGCCTCGGGTGAAAGCTATTCGTTATGCGCAGGGCTTATTGCGCGCGACGGCTGGCAGATTAAAGACGATTACCCGTGGTAAAAACTAAGTTTGGCTCCTGTCAAATTTCTGAAAGAAATTTGTCCGCTCCTGCGGCTCGCAAACTCGCCTTTGTCGCAACGTCGCCATCGTAATGCTCCGTGCCGCCTGCTCCTGCAGCCGTCACATCCGCATCGGCTGCCGCATTTGATTACCCGTGGTAAACGAACTAAAAAACAACAATTGCAATAAATATGTTATAATAAGCTTATGGAACTTAAGAGCGGGGATAAAATCGGCATAATTTTTCCTTCGTCTGCTCCTAAAGATTGGGCGGAAGTTGACAAATCCGTTACTTTTTTAAAAGAGCAGGGTTTTGAAGTGAAGCTTTTCGGCTCTCCCGACAAAAAAGCGCAAAGCGAAGAGCAAAAAATCCATGACCTTCTGAGCGCTTTTGAAGATAAAAAAATTAAGGCTATTATTTGTGGCCGCGGCGGGCATGGGGCAATTAAAATTTTAGATAATATCGACTATTCCATTGTTAAAAGAAACCCGAAAATTTTTGCGGGCTCATCAGATATTACAACTCTTTTAATCGCCTTTTATAAATTATCTGCGCTTAAAACCTTCCACAGCCCAATGCTTTTGGGGCAAGGAAAATTTAACAAAAAAAGTTTTGAAGATTTCCTAAAAACAATTAACGGCAAAAAAACAGATATTAAGCCTAAAAAAGATTTTACGGTTTTAAATCAAGGGCGCGGCACGGGGGTTTTATGGGGCGGCAATTTGGCAACAATTGTATCTTTATTTGGCACTTACAGCGGGTTTTATACGCCAAATGATAACATTATTTTGTTTTTGGAAGATTTGAATGAAGAAGTTTATAAGATAGATAGAATGCTTACACAAATCTATCGCAACAAAACTCTTGCGCGCAAAATTAAAGGGGTTATTTTTGGGGATTTTTTGGGCGCGGATGAAAAAGAGCTTACGGATGTTTTATGTACTTTTGCAAAAAAACTTGGCGTCCCTGCAACTTTCGGGTATAATATAACGCACCTAAAAACAAACACCACAGTGCCCGTGGGGCAGTTTGTTAAGTTTGATACAAAAAATAGCGTTTTAAAATTTATAGGATGATTTAATTTTCAAATGCCCACTTAAGCATATCTTCAGTTGTTCTGCCGCCTTCGGATACCATCTCGGCACAGCCTTGATAATAGCCATTTGTGCCCTGCGGTTTTACATCTAATATCACGCCTTTGCCGTCATCCCTTTTTACAATGTAAAAGGGGAAAAGGTCGTACCCCCATTTGTTTGGTTTTTTCATGCCGTTTATATCATAGGCAAAAATTGGCGTAGAGCCTGCGGGGGTGTAATGTATGAAAATTGAACCGTCAGCTAAAATTAACGCTGAATTTGTATTATTTATCCTGTTTTCCCAAAAACCTGTGCAGCTGCCGCCTTCGGCACTGTAATATTTGGCGTATTTTGGCACACAGCCATTTGAGAGCGCATTATTTGCACAGTATTTTATGGTTTTTAACTTCTGTGTAAAATCCTGGTAGAATTTTGTGCATTCAGCTGCGTCATTTTGAGAGTTATAACATTCATACGAAGCGCCGTTTTGCGCAATAACAAGGCTGTAAATTCTATAAATATTGGAATATGCTTTCTTAAACTGGGCTTTTAGCTGTTGTTCCTGGATTTTGTGTACAACAGAAGGAATCGTAAGCGCTGCAACAGTGCCTATTATTGCAAGCGTTATAAGAACTTCCGCGAGGGTAAAACCTTTTTTCCCGTGGTTGGTCGTTTTCATTTTTTTTCCTCAATCTTTGGTTTTTTCATGTTTTAGAACATTTTCAAGCATTTTTGCCTGGTTTTGATAAAACCTGCTGTCAGCTTCTTCCCCTAATATTTTGCAATATTCGCCCGCGGTTTTCATGTAATTTATCTCCTGCGGTTCAATGTCTATTGCTTCTTTAATAAATAAAAGTGCATCTTTAAAATTCCCCAAAAGCGCATAAGAGCGCCCCATTTGCGCGTAATATTTTGATTTCAAGGGGCTTAGTTCAAGCGCAATTTCAAGTTTTTCCAAAGCATTTTTTGGTTTTTGTGTGTCATTTAAAATCAAACCCGTGAAATAATATGCCTCTGCATTATTTTGATCCAATTTTATAACTTCTTCAAGCTCTCTGAGCGCTTCCTTATATTCCTTTTGCCTGTAATGTATCCTTGCGTAAGAATTGTGGATATCAGCACTTTTGGGGTGCATTGCGTGGAATTTGTGAGCATATTTAAACGCTTTAGCATAGCTTTTAGCGTCTATTAAAGCGTCAATCAGGCTGCTCAAGTATTCAAAAGAATCCGTGTAAATTTGAAGCCCGTTTTCATAAATTTTAATGCATTTATCATACATTTTGAGTTCGCGGTATATTTGCCCCAAAGCACTTATTAAATCAGGGTTATCAGGGTTTGTTTCAAAAAGTTTTTCAAGCTTAATCTTGGCGCTTGCAATATCGCCCAAATTCAGCTCAATAATATTTTTCAAGATTTTTGCATTTTCAAAAAATTCGGAATTTTCTTCAACAAGGCTTATATTTAAAAGCGCATTTTTAAAGTTTTTCCTCTGCCAGTTAATCCAGGCAAGAGTGTAATATTGTTCGCCTAAATCCACTTTTGAATTTTGAAATTGCGCAAGTTTTAAGGATTTTTGAATGGCAACCTGCGCTTCATCAAACCAAAATACGTCAATATAAGCTTTTGCAAGGTTGAAAAAGTATTCACCTTTGGCTTTATCAATTTTGCAGGCAAGGTAAAAATGTTCGATTGCCTTGTTAAAAAGCCCCTGTTTTTGATATATCAGCCCCAAATAATCGTGTGCCGCGGCATTTTTTTGGTTTTTAATAACAAATTCAAAATGAACTTTGGCATCATCAAGCTTGTTTTGTTCAAAATCCAAAACGCCCAAATCAAAATGCGCGTCTAAATGTTCTTTATTTTGCGCAATAATTTTATCCAAAAACGCACGCCTTGTGTTTTTGCAGCTCAAAGACATTATGTACAAAATTTCTTCATTATCTTGCGATTTTTTATCCAGTGAGTCATAAATTTGCGCAATTTTATCAAATTTTTCAAGTTTATAGAGAATTTGAAAATATTTAATGAAATTTATTGTTTTTTTTGAATTTTTGCAAACTTCTTCAATTAAATCCAGCGCCTCGTTGTACCTTTTTTGCAAAAAATATATCTCGCAAAGCTGAAAAAGCGTGTGGTTGTGAAGCGGTTCAATTTCTAAAACATGCCCGTATTCTTCAATTGCCCTGTCGTAATTTTTTAAAAGCAGATATAAATCGCCAATTTGGGCGATAATTTCAATGTTTGGCACATCGCTATCTTCGCAGCACAAGGCCTTGTAAAGCATTTCTATTGCTTCTTTGTAGAGTTTTAAATTTTTAAGCTCAAATGATTTTTTAATATATTCGCAAGAATTATCGAGCGGGTTATTTTTGTTAATGTTTGTCATAATATCATTATATTAATATTATACCACTTGGGCAAGAAAAACTTAAAATTTTACATTTTTGCCTGTGTTAATAAGTTCAAATTTGTCTATGCGGCTTAATTTTTTAATCCTTGCTTCTTCTTTCATTGCAAGCGATTTTGTCTCATATGCGCATGTATATAAAATTTTTACAGGTCTGTTTGCGTTTGTGTATTTTGCACCGCCGCCTTTGGCGCCCGATAAGTGCTCTTCAAACCTTTTTTCAACATCTTTCGCTATTCCGCAATAAAGCGTGTCACATTCTGTTTGCAGAAGATAGACATAATATGTCATCCAAAACCCTTTCAATTTCCCCTAAATTATCAAGCGTTACTAAAATCTGCCTGTATTTTGCGGCATTTTCGATGCCCGAGATATAAAAACCGTAAAATTTTCTCATAAATTTAATTCCGTTAATTGTGCCCCGAAGCTCAATTTCACCCGCCAAATGTTCTTTTAGCATTTTTATTTTATCATCTAACGCAGGCGGGGGCAATTTTTTGCCTGTTTTAAAATAATGTTCAATACGATATGGGAGGCTAAAATCGCCCATAATGCCCCTGCCCGCTGAAACCCCCTGCGCCCCTGTGAGGTTGAGGCAGTTTATGGCATCATCCACGCTTTTTATATCCCCGTTTGCAAAAACGGGAATTTTTAATGCTTTTACCAGCTGCGCAATTTTTCCCCAATCTGCCTTATCACCATACATTTGAGAGCGCGTGCGGGCATGCAACGTTACAAAATCAACCCCGTTATCTTCAAGCATAAGCGCAAATTCTATAAAATTTTCACTTTCCTTTGTCCACCCCAGCCTGAATTTGGCGCTTAGGGGGATATTTACGGTATCTTTTATTGCGCGCACAATATCGCGCGCCAAGATTGGTGTTTTCATCATAGCGCAGCCGTCTTGCCCTTTTACCACTTTGTTTACGGGGCAGCCGAAATTAAGGTCAATGGCGCTTGCTCTATCTTCTAAAAGCTTTGCGCACTTTGCCATCATTAAGGGTTTATGCCCTGCAAGCTGAAAACTGAGGGGATAGTGGGTGTCATCAAATTTTAATATCGGGTCTTTTGGGTTCGGGTTGTTGTTTAAGGCCTCTGCCGACAACATTTCAGATGTCAACAAACATTGCGCCCCGTATTTTCTTATAAGATGTCTGTAAACATAGTCTGAAATGCCTGCCATGGGCGCTTGAATGACTTTTATTTGTGAAATATCATTTAGATGCTGCATTTTTCAAATATGCCTTAAGTTCCGCAGTTCTTTTTTGGGCGTAGACAACGTATTCATCCTTTTGCGCGCCCTGACTGGTTTTTTGCGCTATAAATTTGTCATAATAGCCCACAGCTTCCTGATATTTTTCCTGCCCGTCCAAAAGCGTTGCAAGAGAATAATAGGCGTCTGAAAAAGCAGGGTCAAGCGCTATAACTTTTTTATATTGCGCCAGTGCTTCTGCATTCTTTTTTTGGTCTTCGTAAATTGTGCCCTTATAATAAAAAGCGTATGCATTTTGAGGGTTAATTTTTATAACTTCATCCACGGCAAGCATTGCTTTGGGATAATTTTTTTGTTCAATATATGCTGCGGCTTCATTTATTTTCTTGGAAGTGGCGCTTTGATCAAGCAGGTTAAGCGCTGCTTTTGCCTGCTGGTTATCGGGTTCAAGCACAAGTATTTTATTCAGGTAATTTTTTGCTTTATCCGGTTGGTTTAATTCAAGGTATGCGGTTGCAAGCGCGTAGAGGCTTTCGGTATCTTTAGGGTTTTTGGCTGTAACTTTTTCATAATAAACAGCGGCGTTTTGCCAGTCATTCAATTCAAAATAACACGAGCCTATTGCGCTTAAAACTTCAATTGTCTGCATATTCGGGGGAATTTTTAAATATTTATCCAGGGCGCCTTTGTAATTTTTTTGATTCCAATCTCTTGCGGCACTTTCAAACAAGGTGTTGGCTTCCTGCGCATTCATTGTTTCTTTTAATTCGCTAAGCTGGGTGTCGTTGGGTCTATAAGAAAGCCCCGAATTAATAATTGCCTGCGCATTTTTTATATCACCCTTTGTGTAATAAATTTGCGCCAAATTAACATAGCCTTCGGGCTTTTTGGGGTCTATTTCTGTTGACCTTTTATAGTAAGGCACGGCAGCATCAATGTTTCCGGCCTTATGCAGTTCATAGGCAAAATCGTACTGGGCTTGATAATCCTGCGGATATTTTTGAGCGTAATTTTGAAGGTATGCAAGCAAATCTTCCCCTGTAAGGTTTTTGCGTGCCAGCTCATCAATTGCGGCGGCAGCGGTTTTATTCGTGGGGTCAATTTCCAGTATTCTTCTATAAGTGTTAATTGCGCCCTTCCAGTCGTTTAATTTTTCATAAGCAACGGCTTTATATTCAAGCACTTTGGTGTCATTCGGATTTTTTGCAAGCATGCTGTCATAAAGAGGTATCACCTGCGAAAAATTGTTGCTTGAAACGTATAAAGAGGCCAAATTAAGCGCTGCTGTGGTATCTGTGGGGTCAAGTGATTGGGCTTTTTCATATTGGATTTTTGCATTTGCAAAGTCGCCCTTTTTTTGTAAAACCGTGCCCAGGTTAATGAAAGCCTGCGCGTTTCTTGGGTTTTCAATGCTTCTTGCAAGCCAGAGCTGTTCAAGCTTTTCTAAAAGTTCAGGGCTTTTATCGCCGTATTTAAGCGCAAGATTGTATTCTTCGCCCGCAGCGTCATTGTTTCCCACTTCTTCTAATATTAAAGCGTATCTGAAGTGCACGTTGGCATTTTTAGGCTCTATTTTAATGGCGTTTCGATAACAGTTTATGGCGTCAAGCTGGTTGTTTAAAGATTTATAAATATCCCCCGCGTTTTGGTATGCCTGCATGGCATAGGTTGAATTGTTGAAAAGCTGTGCAAATTCGTAACCTGCAGCGGGCAGCTCATCCTGGAAGCGTAAAATTTTTGCCTGCTCAAACCTTTGTGCGGCGCTTTGGTTGGGCGAAAAACGTGCCTCTATTTCTTTCAGGCTTTTTTGCACAGACCCTGCCATTGCCTGTTGTTTTTCGGATAAATTTTGACTGTTCCAGTATTTTAAGTAATAAAGCGCACTTTTAAGGTCAACCATTGCTTTTTTGGGCTCATTATTTTGGTTGGCGTAATATTCGGCACGTGCCAAATACGCAGAAATAAGCGCGTTTTTAACGGTATCATCGTAAGGGCGCGCGCGCATGACTTTTCTGAATTCCAAAATTGCGGAAGAATATTTGTTTGCTTTAAAAAGCGTTACGGCGTTGTTGTAATATTCGTTCAGCTGTGCGTTGGTTTGCGCATTATACTGGGCACAAAGCCCTGTTTGCGATGTCAAAATTATTAGAACTGCCGATATTAAAAAAATTTTTTTCATAATTTATTTTTACTAAAAACTTGTGTTTTTTTCATAAGTCAACTGTGAATCTTTGTGTACTATTTATTCAACCATATCCACTCTGTGCGCATGACGGCCGCCTTCAAAACCTGTTTTAAGCCATACATCAACAATATCAAGCGCAAGGTTTGCGCCCAAAACACGTTCCCCGAGGCACAAAATGTTTGCATCATTATGTGAGCGCGAAGCGCGCGCAGAGAAGGTGTTTTCAACAGAGGCTGCCCGTATACCCTTAATTTTATTTGCCACCATTGACATGCCAATTCCTGTTCCGCAAATTAAAATTCCGCGCTCGTATTTACCCGCTGCAATAGCATTCGCGACTTCTTTTGCAACAATAGGATAATCAACGGCTTCACATGTATGGCAGCCAAAATCTTTAAACTGCACGCCGATATCTTTAAGGTGCTCTGCTACTTTATTTTTAAGCGTATAACCCCCATGGTCGCATCCTATTGCTATTTTCAAGTTTTTCATAAGTTAAAACCCCCTAGCTCTTTACAGATTTATTATAGAGGGTTTTAATTTTAATGTAAATAGGACTTTAAGTTTTATTTACTTGAGCCCGTAACTTTGAAGCCATTTAATCATAGCGTCTGATGCAAGGTTTTGTTCTTTCAATATTTCTATTAAGGATTTGTTTCCGTAAGTTTTCTTGCAATATCTATCTAAGCCTTCCATAGCGTTTTTACTGATATTCTCACCTATTAAAATGTTAGTAAGGGCTTCGGTATCGCCTATATCAATTGCAGCTTTAAGGTTTGTTTTTAATTCGCTCATCTGCTGCTGTGTTCTTGTAACACTTTTGCCGGAAAGCTTTGCCTGAATTGCCGCCAGTAAATCTGTTTGTTCCTGCCCTTGAAATTCCGGGTAATTTTTCATTTCATCAACAAGGGTGTGCCCGTAAGTTTTTACCCAGTAGTCATTTAAGTTAAGCAGCTGTTCTTGATTCATATTTTTATAGTTGCCAAGAATTTTATAAACGGCATCTTTATCCACGGCCCAGCCTCCGTCTTTGTCTAAAGCCTGCGCTAAATCTTCTCCTCTTTCCTGGGCTTTTTTGGAAGTGCTTGGCACTATTTTGTAATTTTCAAGCCAGCCTTTAAGCACTTCTGAACCCTCTGTATCGCAACTTGTATACACTGCAGCAGCTAATGTTGTACCCAATTTCCCTCTGCAATACTTATCCAGTGCTTCCATTGCGTTCTTGGATATGTTTTCGCCTATTAAAAGATTGGATAAAGCTTCTCTGTCAACAGGTTCAGCACTTAAAACAGCTTCAAGATTTTCTTTTAATGCCTTCATTTCGGCTGTGCTTCTGGTGCGTGTCGGATTATCGTTTCTTGCTTTTATCACCATTACTATATCTTCGGCGTTTTGCCCTTCAAAACTGCCGTTTTCGATGATTGTATCAGACAATGTTTTGCCGTAAGCCATCTGCCAATATTCATCCAATTGAGTTGTTTTACCGTTATACAGTTTCAAAATCGTACCGTAAACTTCTCTGACTTCTTCAGCGCTTAATTCTTCGGTATTTTCTATAAGCAATGCGCTTAGCCTATCGGCACTATCGCGCGATGCTTTTGGCATGGCTTTGTATGCCTTTTTTAGTTGAGCATCGGCCCTGTCTGAGCCTTTTGCTATTTTTTCATTTATTGATTCTATAATTTTATCGTCTTCTTTAATATCCAAACTTTTCTGTATTTGTTCTGAAATACCCATGCCTTTTGTTTCATTCCAATAATTATTAAGCATGTACATTTGGTCAGGGGTTGCGTTTTTCATTAATTTTTCTATATCTGTTACGTTCACGGTCCAATTTTCAGGGTTTATGGCATCTTCAATTCCCACAACAAGGTCTTTTATTTTTTCAGGCACTTCCTTTTCGGCTGCGGGGTCTGCATTATCAGAAGCTGCAGCGGGCGTTGCCCCGGAAGCTGCAACAGGCTCTGCGGCATCTTGTTGAACTGCCGTGGGGTCCGTAATTGCTGCATTGGCCAAGGCGTTTCCATTTGGCAAATATATTTTGTCATCCTTATATAAATATGTGCCTGAGCCCTTAATGCCCCCTACATCCCCGGTTCCTTTTCTGTTTGAATTGTATATGTGGGGGTTCAGGTTCATGATTTGGCTTATCAGCTCTTTGCTCTCATCACCGCTCAGGCCTTCACCGTACTGGTTTTTTATAATATTTAAAAGACAGTTATTTCCTTTTGTTGAAACAACAATATAGCTGCCTTGATCATCCTGTTTAACCTTTTCATTGTTTTTAATTACCGCCTCTGTTTTTTCGGAAACTTGTTCCTCTTCCTCTTCCTCTTCTTCTACCAGATATGTCTCAGAATCTTCTTCAAAATCGATAAGGCCGTCCTCATAGGCTTTTAAATCTTTCAATGAAAGTTCATCGGCTGTACCGTCATATGCCGCAATTTTTATTAATTTATCATCGGTCATGTCCTTTTCTGCCTTAAGCCCATCATAACGTGCAACACTAACGCCTTTTCCAAATGTGAGGTTTTTAATATTATCAATAATAGACATAGTGGTATCCTTCCTTTTGTTATACTTTTGTGTTGACGTCTTTATTTAACAAATCTTTAAAAAAAGTTTTTAAAATTTACATTTTGTTACAAGAATGAAAACAAAAAGGCAATTTTTTGGGATGAATATTTTTTATATAGGTGTATAGGAATTATTTTTAAATGGAAGTTATAAAAAGGAATTAATAAAAATTACTCTCTCTTAATATCCTCGTGTTTATTAAATGTTTGTCTTTGGCAAACATTTTTTTTATTTAGATAGAACTTATATATAACAAATGTTAAGAAATATTATACAACATGTCTAAATATATCAAAGATTTGTTATAATAATAATGTGAATACTATTAAAGGTTAAACTATGGCTGTAAAAGTTATGTCTGACGAAGAGTTCGAGAAGTTGCTCAAAAATTATGAATATAATTTTAAGGCCGGGGATATTGTTAAAGGTGTTGTTTGTTCGTATGACAAAGAAGGGGTCTTGGTTGATATTGGGGCTAAAACGAATGCTGTTTGCCCCATGCGCGAAGCAAAAATAAACCGCGAAGATAATATTGAAGATATATTAAGAAAGGGCGAAACTTACGAGTTTTTGATTTGTCAGAGTGAAGATGAAGACGGCCGCTTGACTTTATCTTATAAAAAAGTTGCACTGGCACAAGGCTGGCAGGAGCTTGAAGAAATTAAAAATAAAGATGAGATGGTTACAGGCACGGTGGTTTCCGTTGTCAAAGGCGGAGTTTTAGTTGATGTTAAAGGCATCCGCGGGTTTGTGCCTTCATCGCACCTGCGTGTAAAAGAGGTTGACGAGCTTGTAAATACAATCCTTGAGCTTAAAATTTTAACCCTTGATATGGCGCAAAATAACTTTATTCTTTCAAGCCGCAAAGCTTTTACAGACAGCATTGAAGATATCAGAAAAGACATATTCGGCCAGCTTGAAGTGGGGCAGATTGTAAAAGGAACAGTTGTGCGCATTGCGGATTTTGGCGCATTTATTGATATTGGCGGTGTGGACGGGCTTTTGCCCCTGTCGCAAATTTCATGGCGCTGGGTTGAACATCCTATGGATGTTTTAAAGGTGGGGCAAAAAATTGAAGTTGAAATTATAGGTATTGATTACGATAAAAACAGAGTTTCTTTGAGTTTAAAGAACTTAGAACCCGATCCGTGGGTTGAAACAAAGGGCAAAATTCAAGAAGGCGAAAAAATAAAGGGCAAAATTACAAGAATTCGCCACTTTGGTGCTTTTATTGAGGTTTACCCCTGCGTTGAAGCGCTTTTGCCGCACAGCGAAGTTGTTCAGTATCAAAACGAAAAAGGCGTTGTTTTAGAAGCCGGCAACAGTATTGATGTTATTGTTCTTAAATTTAATCCGGATGACAGAAGAATAGCCCTGACGCTTAAAGAACAAGAAATATACCCTAATTAGCCGCTTTAGCTTTAATTAAAAATTCTGTATAAACATCATCTGAATGCGCAAGTTCAAGTGCGCCGTGCATTTTTTCCATGTATTTTTTGCAGATAAAAAGCCCGAGCCCCCACCCCTTTTCTTTTGTGGTAAAGTCTTTGGCAAAAATCTTTTCCCTTATTTCTTCAGGAATTTTTGCGCCCTTGTTTTTAACTTTTATATTTAAAAAGCCCCCCTCAACTGAGGCGCTGATTTCAATTTCGCTGTTTTTAGCGCTTTCATTGGCATTTTTAATTATATTTATTAAAACCGCCAAAAATTTGTTTTCATCAATCAAAACGGGTGCAATTTGCCCCTTATCATCAAAAAAAACAGTATTATTGTTTTGTTTTAAAACTTCTTTTGTCATGTCAATTGCGGTTTTAATGCTTTTTTGCGCGGAATATTCTTTTATATAAAATCCCTCTTCCTCGCGCAATTCCTTAATTTGCGCCAAAATTACATCTGTAGATTTTTTAATCAAACTAAGCGCATCGCATTCGCCCTGCTTTTTTTCTAAAACTTTTGTCCAAACATCAATAATACTTAGCTGATTTTTAATTTCGTGGCATATTTCGCAGGTTTTTTCATACTTTTTGGCGTCTTCAATTTTTTGCACGGTTTTAATTTCTTCCTGCTTTCTGAATTCGTTCTCAACAATATTTTCATCCAAAACGCCCACAATATTTTCTATTGCCTCGTTTAAAAGTAAATTTTCACGCCGCTCGGGCTTGTATTGGTAAAATTCTTCTTTTAAATCTATTACAATTTTATCCTGGAGCGTTTCAAAAATGTCATTAATTGTGTTTGAATTCATTATTAAAATAATTTGAGATGAATTTTCATCGTCCGTTTTTGAATAATCCCACATTAAAAACACGCAAAACCTTGAAGATGTTACAAGAACAAATTCAAGGTTTTCAAAACTGTAATTTTGTATGTATTTTGGGTCGGATAAATCGTATAAGTTGGTGAGTTTGGAATATTCAAGCCTTTTTAAAATGCCCTCAAGGCCCTGCGCGTTTATTATTCTTGTTAAAACCATTGCAGTTGTGTTATTTTGCGCTATGGGTTCTAAAATTGAGCGCACAAGCCCCGGGATTGTTTTTTTGTTCAAAATGCGGCTCTCGCTTTTTTGAAGCAGATCTTTCAGTGCAATTTTTTTGACGTAGCTCATTTATGCTATTTTCGCCCTTTTTTTGCTTGCAAAGCCTTTGTTTATTGCGTATAAAACAGCCTGTGTTCTGTCATTTACCTGCAATTTTTGGAAAATATTATTCACATGCGTTTTTACGGTTGTTTCGGATATAAATAATTTTCCTGCAATTCCTTTATAATTAATGCCGCCTGTTAAAAGCTCAAGCACCTCTTCTTCCCTGTTTGTGAGGTAATTTAAGAAATTTTCTTCGCCCGCATCATCATATCCGTTGGGATTTTTTTCAAATTCCTGGAAGTATTCAAAGAATTTTGAGGTTAAAGCGCTTGGCAGATAAACCTTTCCAAGGCTTACTTCGTTTAAGGCATGGATTAATTGGGCAGATACCATTGTTTTTAAAATATAGCCCTTTGCGCCAAGCCTCATTGCCCTGTAAATCAAATCAGGGTCATCGTAGCCTGTTAGCGCTATAACTTTTGTATCTATATTTAATTTTTCAATTTCTGCCAAACCAGTAATGCCGTCAACTTCTGGCATGTTGATATCCATTAAAACAATATCGGGCTGGTATTTTTTAATTAAAGCAATTGCTATATTTACATTTGCCGCATTTGCAATAACTTCATAATCGTTTTCAAGGTTTATCAACTCCCTTATTCCTGAAGCGTGTTCGTAATTGTCATCGCAAACAATAATCCTTTTTTTTCTTCCAAACTCGCCGCATCTCCTCATTTTTTTATCCTCCTTTTTAAATTTCCTCTTTCTAATGGATATAGTACTCTTTTAAAAGTAGTTCAACATCAATACGGGGATTGAATTTTATAGCATTTGGGGTGGATATTAAGAACTAAACCTAAAGATCAATAAAACGCCAAAATGCCTTTGCAGTCTGTTTTTTGCAACTTTATTTTTATAGTTGATAAAAATGATTTTTAAAAAGTTAAGCCCTGTAATAAAAACAGGGAACAATATTAAGTTTTGTAAATTATATAAGGAGTATTGAAATAGTATATAAAAATTTGTTTTTATTTAATTAAGTAAGTGAAGCAAAAAACTAAAAGGAGCAATATATGGCGGTTATAGATACCAAGATATGGCTGGGATACGTAAATTATAGCACAAATAACCCGGATGCCACACAGCCTTTCGGCAGTGCAAATAGTGATAAAATTAACACGCAGGTAGTTGAAAGTGGCGATGTTATAACATTTACCGAATCCGACGGCGATGTTTTTATATACACAATCTCAACGGGCAAATACGCATTTGTTCCGAAAACATCGGGCACAGACCCTACCGATCCTACCGATCCTACAATTCCAGTCCCGACTGATCCCACTCAAGGCTGGGGTGCATTGCCTGAGGCCGAAAAAGCCTTCATTCAAGATTTGATTGACAAAGGCACAATCAATGCAGCTGATCTTGTGGGCTGCCTTATTGCAAAGGGTGCAGACGGCAAATATCACGTTTACAAGCAAAACGGCACCAACAAAGAAAGATATGACAGTTTAGCAAGGCTTTACGGCACTAAAGAAAGCGGCAAGACCTTAAAGGGCGTGGATTTAGTTCCTGAAGGCAGCGGCATTTTATATGGAGACAAAAAAGCAGCCAACAAGGCAAAAGTATACACAATTAAAACAGCAGAAAATAAAGAAGAAACAGCAGCTGACGGTACAAAAACCAAAAAATTAAGCATGACAACAGAAGAAAGCGAAAAAATGTACCACACGGCTTCTCCTCTATCTTTTGACCTTAACGGCGACGGCGTTAGAACATCTGAAGAAATGATACAATATGATATTGACGGCGACGGTATTTTAGACAATATTAACGATTCTGCCGACGGTATTTTATGTTTTGATAAAGATAAAGACGGTGCAGTTGGCGAAGATGGTTCAGAGTGCTTTGGCAACAACACAGACCTTGACGGCGACGGCGTGGCTGACGGCTATACAGACGGTTTTGCAGCACTTAAAGCCTTGGCACTAAGGGCAGGGCTTATAAATAACGCCGATGATATGGTTCTTGACACTGAAGATATCAAAACTCTTGAAAGAGATTGGGGTCTTGCAATGAAGACAAACGGCTATAACGGCGAGGCAAAATCCTTGGTTGATTTAGGCATAACACAAATCAACTTTGGCGCAAGCAACGAAACGCAATCACAAGAAAATTTTGACGGCCAGCACAATGATTTAATGACACAAGAAGGCGCAACATTCCAAATAGGCGATGAGATAATGGATTACGCAGATATATGGCATGCAATGAAAGAAGATTTTGATATGGATGAAGACATCAAAAAAGATTTTGAAAAAAGCATTGCAAAAGACTTGGAAGCAACCATTGTAAGGACGCTCAAAAGAGAATTAGCAGAGGTATAACATAAAACCCCGAATTTTCAAAAAAGGCTTTTAAAAGCCTTTTTTTGTGCGTAAAACTCCGTTTTATGATATAATGCTCTTATGAAAAATGCAAAACCCAAACTTTTTGTAATAACAGGCCCTTCGGGCGTGGGCAAGGGCACAATTTTAGCGGAATTTTTGCATGTAAACAAAAACGTTAAATATTCCGTATCAGCAACCACAAGGGCCCCGAGATTCGCCGAAATTGACGGCATTGACTACTTTTTTATGACACAACAGGAGTTTGAAAAAATAAAAGAAGAAGACGGGTTTTTGGAATGGGCAATTTATGGCGGAAACTATTACGGCACAAGGAAAGATTATGTTGCAAACCTTTGGCGTCAAGGTTATGACGTTGTTTTAGAAATTGAAGTTCAAGGTGCAAGACAAGTGATGCGAAAAGACCCTGACTGCGTTTCAATTTTTATTGCTCCGCCCAATCTGGATGAACTTGAAAAACGCCTGAGAGGCCGCAACAGCGAAGATGAATCATCCATTCAAAAACGTTTAAATATGGCTTTAAATGAATTAGGGCAAATGAAATCCTTTAAATATACGCTTGTAAATGATACAATTGAAAATGTGGTTGAACAATTGCAGGAAATATACGAAAGAGAAAAAGGAATTGAAGCTGAAAAATAAGAAAATTTTAATAGGAATAACAGGCACCATTGCGGCATACAAAATACCTGAACTTATAAGGATGTTCAAAAAAGAGGGGGCAGATGTAAAAATTGTTCTTACCAAAAATGCTTTAGAATTTGTGGGCGTAAAAACCCTTGAAACACTAAGCCAAAATCCTGTATATTTTGAAGAATTTGAAACAACTTTTTCAACAGAACACATTTCCCTGGCGGCTTGGGCGGATATTTTTCTTGTTACACCCGTAAGCGCCAACACGCTTTCAAAATTTGCCTGCGGCATTTGCGACAACCTTCTGACATCCGTTTTTTGTGCTTTTTTGGGAAGCAAAAAGCCTGTTGTAATAGCACCTTCGATGAATGATGGTATGTGGGCAAACCCCTTTGTGGAAGAAAATTTGGCAAAGCTTAAATTTGCATCCTGCACGATAATTGAGCCCGAAGACGGGTTTTTGGCTTGCGGCACTCAAGGAAAAGGCAGGCTGGCAGCGCTTGATACCATATTTATAAAAACAAAAGAGGTACTTTTTTCGAATTTACCTTTTTCCGGTAAAAAATTTCTTGTAACAGCAGGCGGAACAAAAGAATTTATTGACCCTGTGCGCTACATTTCAAACGCATCTTCCGGCAAAATGGGTACAGCCTTTGCGGATGTTGCCCACAACCTGGGCGCGGATGTTGAACTTATTGCCACTTTTGATATTGAAAGAGATTATAAAATAACGCGCGCACAAACCGCGCAAGATATGCGCAATGCCGTAAACAGTTCTTTTGAAACTGCCGATTGCATTATTATGGCGTCCGCCGTGGCGGATTTTAAGGCAAAAGATTACGCCGAGCAAAAAATTACAAGCGTTGAAGACACTTTAATTTTGGAATTTATTAAAAATAAAGATATTTTAAAAGAAATTTGCACTCGCAAGCGCGAAAATCAGATAGTTGTGGGTTTTTGCCTTGCAACAGAAAACCCCGTAAAATTTGCAAAAGAAAAAATCCAAAACAAAAATTGTGACTACATAATTGCAAATGAAGCCAAAACCGCACTGGGGCAAGATAAAAACGAGGTTTGGGTTATAGATAAAAATTTGAATACAACAAAAATAGAACTTGACTATAAAAATAATATAGCAAAAAAAGTATTGGAGTTGATTTATGATAAAAACAGATGAAATTATTTCTATGATTGAAGGGTATGCTTCCCTTGATTTAGCGGAGCCTTGGGATAATTCCGGCTGGCAGATTAATTTGCACCATGATTACACAAACAAAGTGCTGGTGGCGCTTTCTTTTACGTCAGATGTCTTGGAGCAAGCCATTACAAACGATTGCGATTTGGTTGTAACGCACCACCCGTTGATTTTTGACAAATTGAAAACAATCGAGAGCAATTTGATTGTGCAGGCAATTAAGCACAACATTTGCCTTTACAGCGCACATACGAATTTGGATAAAACCTATGGCTCAACAACTGATGCTCTTGCAGGCGTTTTGGGGCTTAAAAACCTTGTAACCATTGATGAATACATAAAAATAGCCCACATTAAGGATGAAGTGGGGCTGGATGAGCTTTTGGTCAAAATTAAAGGGGCGCTTGGCTCTGAGCGTTTAAAATTAATTAACCCCTCAAACATCGAAAGTGTCAAAAAAATTGCAATATCAGCGGGTGCGGGCGGCGGTTTTATAAAGAAAATAAAAGGCTATGACGTTGACCTTTTTGTGACAGGAGATGTCAAATTCCACTACGCCCTTGAAGTTCAGGATTTCGCGGTTTTGGATGTCGGGCATTTTGAAAGCGAACTGCCTGTTTTGCCCACAATACAAGGGCTTATTGCAAAAACAGGCGTGGAAGTTATAATAGCGCAAGAACATGTGCCCTGGGTTTATGTATAGGAGAAGATTATGTCAATCAGATTTTTGACATCGGGCGAAAGCCACGGGAAATGTTTAAATGTTATTATAGAGGGGCTTCCTTCCAATTTTGTGCTTGATTTTGCCTTTATAAATAAAGAACTTGCCCGCCGCCAGTACGGCTTTGGGCGTGGAGAAAGAATGGCAATTGAACAAGACACGGCGGAATTTAAAGCAGGCGTGCGGTTTTCAAGAACTCTGGGGTCGCCCGTTTGTATTGAAATTAAAAATAAAGACTGGGAAAATTGGCAGGATAAAATGAGTGTTGAAAATGCGGGCACACAATTTGATGAAATTCACCTGCCGCGTCCCGGGCATGCGGATTTTGCCGGGGCTCTGAAGTATGATTTTGATGACATAAGAAACGTTTTGGAACGCTCATCTGCGCGCGAAACTGCTGCAAGAGTGGCGGTTGGTGCGGTTTCACAGGATATTTTAAGGCACTTTGGCATAACGGGAAGTGCGAAGGTGATATCCGTTGGCGGTGCTGTGGAGCCTGATAAAATCAGAGAAAAAATAGAAACGGCGCAAAATGAAGGCAGCACGCTTGGCGGTGTTTTTGAAGTGAGGTTTAAAAATGTACCTGCGGGGCTTGGCACTTATGTTCATTGGGACAGACGCCTTGACGGGCTTTTGGCGCAGGCAGTTATGAGCATTCCCGCGGTTAAAAGTGTGGAAATAGGGCTTGGGGCAAAGTGCGCGGATATGGCGGGCAACAATGTTCATGATGAAATTTTCTTTGAAGATAATAAGTATTTAAGAAAAACAAATAACGCAGGCGGCATTGAAGGCGGTATGACAAACGGAGAAGATGTTGTGCTGCGCGGGGCAATGAAGCCTATTCCGACCATGCGAATGCCCCTAAAATCCGTTAATATGAAAACAAAACAGGCGGCGGACGCGCATTTTGAGCGTTCGGATGTTTGCGCTGTTGAAGCATGTTCTGTGGTGGCGCTTAATATGGCGGCTTTTATTTTGTTAAACGCGTTTTTGGAGCGCTACGGCTGCGATAATTACGAACAAATAAGGCAAAATTATGAAAAATAATATTGTTCTAATTTCTCTTATGGGCGGCGGCAAAACAACTGTCGGGCTTGCAATTGCGCAAAAATACGGGTTCAGATTTGTTGATTTTGACAAAGAAATTGAAAAAGATGAAAATGCAAGCATCTGCGAAATCTTTGAAAAATGCGGCGAAGAACACTTCAGGGCAATTGAAAGACGGAAAATAAAAGAATATGCAAACGTTGAAAAATACGTTATAGCAACAGGCGGTGGGGTTGTAAAAGATGCGCGGAACATAGAAATTTTAAAAAATATCGGCACGGTTTTTTACCTTTATGCCCCCGCGGATGTCCTTTTTGAAAGGATTAAGGGGGATAAAACGCGGCCTTTACTTAACTGCGAGAACCCAAAAGAAGAATTGATAAAAATTTATGAAGAGCGCAAAAAAAACTACGAAACGGCTGATTTTAAAATAAATACCCAAAACAAAAGCGTTGATGAAATAACACAGGAGATTTATGAAAAAATTAAGTGTAAAATTTAGTGATAACGGCAAAAATTACGATATTTTAATTGAAAAAGGCATTTTAAAAGACGCAAAAACCCACATTGACGCCATAAAAGGGTATAACAACTATTTTATTGTAACAAACAAAACCGTATGGAAGCTTTGCAAAAAATATTTTACGTGGGTGAAAAACGTTGTTGTGATTGAAGATGGAGAAAAATACAAAAATTTTGAAACCTATAAATACATTTTAGACGAGCTTTTGTGCGCTAAAATTGAGCGCAATGATGTTATTATAGCGCTTGGCGGCGGGGTTGTGGGCGATATTGCAGGCTTTGCGGCAGCAAGTGTTTTAAGGGGCGTTGATTTTATTCAAATTCCTACAACGCTTCTGGCGCAAGTGGATTCGTCCGTGGGCGGCAAGGTTGCAATTAATCATAAAATGGGAAAAAATTTGATAGGGGCGTTTTATCAGCCAAAACTTGTTTTAATTGACCCTGATGTCCTAAAAACACTTGATGAAAGGCAAATTAAAGCGGGTTTGGGCGAAATTGTAAAATATGCTTTTATTGAAAAAAATTGCGGTGTGAAATCGCCGAAATTCTTTAATTTTCTTATGAATTGCAACATTAAAAACGATTGTGATTTGGAAGAAATTATCTACCATGCCTGCAAACTGAAAGCAAACATTGTAAGCAAAGACGAAAAAGAAAAATCGCTTAGAGCCGTGTTAAATTTCGGGCACACTTTTGCCCATGGCATTGAAAAAGCAACCGATTACAAGGTTTTCACCCACGGGGAAGCCGTGGCGCTTGGCATTAAAATGGCGCTTAAATTGGGCGTTTTGAAAGGGCTTGTTAAACAAAGCTATTACAAAGACGGAATCAAACTTTTAGAAAAATTTAACCTTGAAACCGATTTGGATGAAAAATACAGCCGAAGCAAGATTTTTAAAGTGTTTTCAAGCGACAAAAAGGTTAAAAACGGCAAAATTACGTTTGTTTTACCTGTAAATATCAGCTCTGCTGCGCTTTTTCAAGATGTAGAAGATGCTTTGATAAAAGAGAGTCTGCTTTAGTGTCATTTCCAAGCTTGCGCATTAAATTTGAAGCGTCCAGATAATTTTGGGCAACCTGCCATTGGCTTTCTTCATCACTCCCGTACGTTTGCACGGATTTTCCGTAATATTCAAGCGCTTTGTGGTTTTCGCCTATCAATTCATAATTTTTTGCAACAGAAGAATAAGCGCCCGCCTGCACTGTTATATCGCACTCCTGCGCGCAATCAATTGTAAGTTCGCTGAATGTGAGCGTGTTTTGAACATCATACCTGTCTGCAAACATTCCGCTTAAGCCCTTTACAGCCGTTGTCTGCCCTTTGGGGTTGTTGGCTTCGCCCGAATATGCTATGGAATTG
>CAZYYK010000005.1:0-17332 GCA_964651135.1 uncultured Gammaproteobacteria bacterium
GAAAAGATATAATTTGGAAAACAATAAATCTTTCCAAGTTGCAGTATTTGGGCTTTCAGGAAGCGGCAAAAGCACAATTACACACGCCAAACACAATAATAAATATAATATCACGGTTTTGCACGATGACGCTTTTGTAATTAATGTCCACGATAAATACACAATTGCGCTTGAACCCGCGTATTTTGACAAAACACAAGATTACCCGATGGAATGCTCTGACAACAAATATATCGTAACCCAGCAAAATAACGGGGTAATTGAAGGTAAAGACGGCAAGTTTTATTCAATAACAGAAGACATCAGAAACGGCAACGGCAGGGCGGTGAAATCCAAACTGTGGTCGCCAAACAGGGTTGATAGAATTGATCAGCCCATTAACGCCATTTTCTGGCTTATGAAAGACCCCACAATTCCGCCAGTTTTAAAGCTTAAAGGGGCTTCTTTAGGCTCTGTTATGGGCGCAACGCTTGCCACCAAAAGAACAACCGCAGAGCGTTTGGAAAAAGGCGTTGACCCTGATGCATTGGTTGTGGAACCTTACGCAAACCCTTTCAGGGTGTATCCGCTTGAGATGGATTACACACGCTTTAAGCGCTTGATTGAAGACGGCGTTGATTGCTATATCTTAAATACGGGCGATTTTATGGGCACAAAAGTTAAACCCGCACACACTTTGGGCATAATTGAAGCGATAGTTGAGGGGGGGGCAAAATTCCGCCCATGGGAAAACTTCACAGACATTGAAATTATGGATATTGAAGGGTTCGACGCTTCTTTTGAAAATAGCCAATATAAAGACCAATTTGTTAAGCGCATGCAGGATAGAATTGATTTTGTAAAATCAAGAGAAGTTGATAAAGCAGGGCTTGACAAATTGCCCGACGATGCGCTTGAGGCGCTGAAGAGCGTTATAGCACAAGTGTAAAAGCATTTTCGCGGCACTTTAGTGATTATGCAGCAATTCTTCTATTGTTTTATCCACTATTTTTGATAATTTATAAGCATTTATAAGGGAAATTCTGTGTTTGCCGCATTCCACATTGCTTATATAGGACTTGCTGAAGCCAAAATCAAGGGCAACATCTTCTTGTGAAAGTTTAAGCTTCATTCTTTCGATTTTAAAATTAAATCCAAACGTTTGTAGTAGTTTTTTTTCGTCCATAGTGTTATTTTATATTCTTGACAATATCAAGTCGATAGTCTATAATTGATTTCAAATGTACTGTAAGCTATTAGGGAGAATGAGTGAGCAAAAAAGGTTTTACCTTGGCAGAAGTCTTAATCACACTCGCAATAATCGGTGTTGTTGCGGCTCTTACAATACCTAATGTCGTTAAAAATTATCAAAAAACAAGAACCGTAACCAAGCTTAAAAAAGCGTATTCTGTTATGAACCAGGCACACAGAATGGCAGAAGTTGACAACGGGCCTTATGAAACCTGGGCTATCGAAATGTCTGAAAGTTCCTACTATCAAAAATATTTAAACCCTTATTTTAAGGCAAAATCGCTTTGCTCTTGCTCCGGTGCCAGCAACAATTATTGCAGTTATAAAGAAAGCGCTTGGAAAAGAATTGACGGAAGTGCCACAAGCACTAGTATTTGCGCAGGGGGCACATTTATAACAACGGATAACATTGTTTATGCGTATAGAGCCTCCTCAACTAATGCAGAGGGCAATCCTGTTGTATATACCAACGTTTTTGTTGATATAAACGGTCCGCAACAGCCAAACCGTATAGGGAAAGATGTTTTTGTGTTCCGAAGAGATAAAAAAGGTATTATACCTTATGGTCTTGGTAGTTCGATAACCGCTCTAAATGAAAGATGTTCTAGTGACGGATACTTTTGCGCTGCAAAAATAATGGCAGACGGGTGGGAAATTAAAGATGATTACCCCTGGTAAAACGCAGCAGTAAATACCGTCTTTAGTCTTTCACAACCTTACTCAGCCCATGCGGCTTATCCACATCACGGCGCAGTTTTGTTGCAATTTTAAGCGCCAAAAGCTGCAAAATTACGGTTATGGCTAAAAACTTCGTTAAATCATCCTCAAATTGCGGAAAAATTATTTTACAATCCCCATCCAAATTGCTCTCAAAATCAGCAATTGTAACCGTTTTTGGTTTATAATTATTTTTAATTTTATTCAAATTTTTAATTTCAAATTCGCCCGAATCAGACGTAAAAATTTCAACAACCGCATTTTTTTGGTTTAAAAGCGCAATATGCCCGTGAAAAAATTCACCCAAAGCATAGGCATTCGCGTCAATGTATGAAGTTTCTTTTATCTTTAAAGCGCCTTCTTTGGCTAAAATATAGCAGTAATTAGAGCCTACAAGGGGAAAACTTTTGTGTGCAGATAAAAACTCGGCGCATTTATCAATTTGTTTTGTATCTTTTAGAATGCCGTCCAAATTTTTGCTTAATTTATCCAAACCCGAAGGCTTCTTGCCTGCTGCCTTAAAGGCGCACAGCCAGGCGCAGAGGATACAGGCAGAAAAAGATTTTGTGGCAGCAATGGCATTTTCTTCCCCCGCACACGCGCAAATACCGTATTTTGAAAGCTTTTGCATTGTTGAATTTTCATTGTTTGTTATCACAAAAGTTTTAGCACAAGCCTGCTGCACCAAATTCAAAACCGCCAAAGTGTCTGACGTTTCGCCCGATTGGGAGATAAAAAAATAAAGAGTGTTTTTATCTATTTTTAAATTTTTGTTTGCCAAAAATTCGCTTGAAAATTCACTTGCACCCTCAAACCCCCCGATATCACAAAAAAACTTTTGTGCCAAACGCGCGCAGTTGTAAGAAGAACCGCTTGCAATAAATTTAATTCTTTCAAAATTGCCTGGAAAATCAATTAAAATTTCGCCGTTGGGGCAATATTTTTTTACAATCGCATCCAAAACCTGCGGCTGTTCAAAAATTTCTTTTTCCATCAAACTCTTAAATTTTTTTGGCATATTTGTATTATAATAAAACACACACCAATATACAAGCCAAAGTTTAAATAACAACTAAATGGAGTAAAAAAATGGACGAAAGTGTTTATATTCACATCCCTTTTTGCAAGAAAAAATGCAACTACTGTTCTTTTACGTCTTTTAATACGCTGGAGCTTAAAACAATTTATGTTGATGTTCTTATGCGCGAAATCAAGCATTTTTATACAGGCGAGCGCCTGAACACTTTATACATAGGGGGCGGAACACCGTCACTTTTGGGAATTGGCGATTTTGAAGAAATTTTGGGGCAGTTCAATTGGGATGAAAAAACCGAAATTACGGTTGAAGTGAACCCGGAAAGCGCCAAAAAGGAATATTTAAGCGCCTTAAAAAAACTGGGTATTAACCGCTTAAGCATTGGTGTTCAAAGCTTTAACGATAAAATTCTAAAAGATATAGGCAGGCTGCACAACGCAAAACAAGCCCAGGACACCATTAAAATGGCGCAGGGCGCCGGATTTGAAAATATAAACATAGATTTAATGTACGGTTTGCCCGATCAAGATTTAAAAGTGTGGCAGCAAACGCTTCAAAAAGCACTTGAGTTTGATATTGAGCATATTTCGCTTTACGGTTTAAAAATTGATAAAGGCTGCTATTTTTACAACAACCGCCCAAAAAACCTTGCGGGTGAGGATATTCAGGCGGATATGTATTTATGTGCGCTTGAAGATTTGTGCGGTTTTAACCATTATGAAATTTCAAATTTTGCCAAAAGCAAAGAATTTCAAGGCCGCCACAATCTGAATTACTGGAATTTAGGTGAATATTGGGGTTTTGGCGTTGCAGCATCAGGGTTTGTGGGCGGCAGAAGATACACAAATTTAAAAAACATAGAAGAATATATCAAAAACCCCTTGAAAGAAAAGATGTTCGAAAAATCAAGCACTCAGAGCTTGGCGGAAGAATTCATTTTCCTGGGTTTTAGAAAAACCGAAGGAATTGACATAACGGAATTAAAAACGCGTTTTGGCGTTGATTTTGATAGCAAATACAGGGAAATTATAGAAAAATATTGCGCCACAGGGCATATGCTAAAAACCCAAAACGGCTACAAATTAAGCACGCAAGGGCTTTTAATTTCAAATTCCATTTTGTGCGATTTTTTAGAATAAATTATTTTAATTTTAACATCTGATAAAGATGCAAGAGCGTTTTTTCATCTTCAAGCGCTTTTAAAATTTCGCTTCGCATTTTTTGAGGGCTTTTTATTTTTTCAAAAACAAAAAGTTCATAAAATTCAACATCAAGAGCTTTCGCAATAGAGGTAAGGGTTTCAGGCGAGGGGTAATTTTTGCCGTTTTCAATTTTGCTCACACTCTTAGGGTCAATTCCTATAATTTCAGCAAGTTTCTCCTGCGTCATTTTCCTTACACTTCTTATTTTTTTAATATTTTTGCCTAATTCTTCTTTTAACAATATAAATCTCCCTTTTATACCAATTTAACAATATTCCTGCACAATATATTACTACTCATAAGTTCTTATTTTTTAAAAAGGTTACTCATCAGATTGACTTTTTACGCTCAAAAGGTTACAATAATAAAAAAATCTATTTGAAAGGCGGAGAATATGAAAAAAGGGTTCACCCTGGCAGAAGTTTTAATAACTCTTGCAATAATAGGCGTTGTGGCAGCCCTTACAATTCCTGCGGTTGTTAAAAATTACAAAGAACAAGAAGCGGTTGCAAAGCTTAAAAAAGCTTACAGCACTTTGGCAAATACCACAAACTTAATAATATCACAGGAAGGTGCAGTCAAAGGCTGGGCAACATCAACTGAAAATATTTATGAACTTTACAAAAAAAATTTAAAAGTTTCAAAAGATTGCGGCCCAAACCCGGGCTGTATGCCCCAAACACCGTATAAATATTTGTATAATATAAGTTCTTCGGGGGATTGGGATAATGAAAAAACCCGCTACAAAATGGTTTTGGCGGACGGCTCACAATTTGCAATGGGAAGAGCAGATTTAGACCCCACCTGTTCAAAAAGCCAATACGGCACACAGAACTTTTGCCTGCTTATTGCGTATGATATAAACGGCACAAAACCCCCGAATGAAGTGGGGCGTGATTTATTTATGTTTGCACTTAAAGAAGACGGCTTGAAGCCTGCGGGGTGCGATGTGAAGGAATGTGTAAGGAACAATTCAGGTTACGCCTGTGCTTGTGAAGTTATAAAAACAGGCAAAATGAATTATTAAAAGCAGCTTGCTAAAAATTACTCTCTGATTGACTTTTTGAGGTCAAAAGGTTATAATTTATAATTAAAAGAGGGAGATTTAAAAGATGGAAAAAACAAAATTAGCTTTTATGCCCCCCAACCCCCAACATCATAAGGTAAAAAGCGGGTTTACACTTGCGGAAGTACTTATTACACTTGCAATAATCGGTGTAGTTGCAGCGCTTACAATCCCCACGGTTGTGCGCAATTATCAAAGACAGCAGTACCTCGTATCAATCAAAAAGTTCTATTCTGTTTTTTCTCAAGGCATTAAAAAAGCAATGGCTCAAAATAATTGCACTGATATGGCATGTTTAGACTGGTTTGATAATTCAGGAGCACAAGACGCCGCTTGGAACCAAAAAATAGCAAAAGAAGTAGCCCAAACTTTTAATGTTATTGCAACCTGTGATAACACAGGCGGTGCCTGTGAGGAATTTAAGGGGTATAAACTTTTGAACAAGGCAAGTTTAGACACAAATCTTGTTGGTAAGTATTATGTGTTTACGCTCTCCGACGGTATGATTGTAGGTTTCACAAATATAAGCAGCACACCAGCTTATCCCGAATTATCAAAAATTAAGTGGAGAGCAACGTACCTTATTGTAGACACAAACGGCAAAAAAGGCCCGAACATGGCAGGCAGAGATTTTTTCCAGTTTTTTATAGCGCAAGACGGAACTATTTACGCGGATACTTCTGAAGAATGGGCAAAGTCTACATACGGTGAAGCCTGGGCAAGCGGGGCAAATTTTTGGAAAAATAGTCAAAACCAATGCGGTTTGCCGGGCTCATCTGTCATAGGAACAGGCGGCACAAATTGTGCTGCCAGAATTATGGATGAAGGCTGGCAGATGAATTATTAAAAGCAGCTTGATAAATTAAACAAAGTGGTTTAAAATAAAGGCATGTTTTCAAACTTCACTCAAAACACGATTGATATTTTACAAGAAGCACAAGGTTTAGCGCAGCATTTGGGCCATAATGTTGTTTATTCCGAACACCTTTTGCTTGCGCTTGTGAAGGTGAAAAAAGGGGTAGAATCAAAAATTTTAAAAATGTCCGGGCTTGACGCGGAAGACATTGAAATGAAAATTTTAAGGAAACTAAGGGAAAAATCTTATTTTGAAAAGACAGGCGAAATTCCTTTCAGCAAAAGCGCTCAGAACATTGTAAAGATGGCCGTTAAAATTGCAAAAGAGAACAAAAACAAGCTTGTTGTGCCCGCGCACCTATACCTTGCCATTTTGACCACTAAAAATTTCGGCGCTTATAAAATTTTGGAAGAATGTGATTTCGACAAGGAAAAAGTCATTGAAAATTTAAAATCGCTTCTTTAGCGTCAGCTTCATTGATAAAATTTTTCACAAAACTTTTACGGTGAAATTCGCAAATTCCGTACTTTTTTATGGCTTCAATGTGCTCACGCGTTAAATAGCCCTTATTTTGCGCCCAATTGTATTGAGGATATTTTTTGTGTAATCGGCACATGTATCTGTCGCGCTCAACCTTTGCTAAAACGCTTGCAGCGGCAATTGAAGCGGATTTGGAATCCCCGCCTATTACAGTTTTTTGTTGAAGTTCAGTGGGTATTTTTTTGTTGCCATCCACCAAAATTAAGGGTAATTGCGCGCGCACCTGCGCCAAAACATCTAAAACTGCCTGCTTCATTGCAAAAAGGGAACTTTGCAGGATATTCATTTTTTCAATTTTATCAATTTCAACGCTTTGAATGCTAAAAAAACTAACACTTTTTATAATTTCAAAAAGCTCTTCGCGCGCTTTTGACGTCAATTTTTTGGAATCATCCAGAGCATAAATTTCCTTTGGCAATTTCATATCTTTAAAACAAACAGCCGCCGCAAACACCCCGCCCGCGCCGGGGCCTCTGCCTGCTTCATCCGTACCTATTACGGCATCATACGGGTTTAAAATTAAACCCAAAGCGCCCACGCAGCCCTTTTTAATTTTTTTGTCAAAATCAAACAGGCATTTCATCTAAAGTAATTTTTCCTATTTTTCCGTCCCTGAAATTTGAAAGTATAAATTCGCATGTGCGTGAAATATCGGGCTTTGCCCCCTGCACAAGCCAGTTTCTTGCAAGCGCTATATTTTCAATTGTGATTTCCTCATCTTTAAGGTTATAATATTCGCGCAAAGTTTTTTCATAGTTTTTTTGCAAGAATTTTAACAGTTCGCCCGCAACATATTCGCTATCATAGGCTTTTTCGCCCACAGAATTTACATACGCAAGTTTTAGCGCAACTTCCTGATCTTTTAAAGCCATAGGGATAATGCCGGGCGTATCAAGCAGATCAATTTTAGGATGCACCCTAACCCACTGTTGCTGGCGCGTTACACCTGCTTTTGCGCCAGTTTTTGTTTTGGCTTTTTTGATTAAGCGGTTAATTATGCTGGATTTGCCCACATTCGGAAGCCCCACAACCATAACACGCACGGGGCGCGGAAGCATTTGCTTTTTTAAAAGTTCAAGCAACATAGGACGCGAAAGTTCCAAAATTTTATTTATAATTTTATTTACGGCTTTTGAATCATGCGCGCTCATCAAAAGCACGGGGCACCTTGATTCTTGCTGTATAAATTTCTGCCAGTTTGAAAGTGTTTTTTCATCCGCCAAATCAACTTTGTTCAGCACAATAAGCCGCGGTTTTTGGGGGCATAGAGTTTGGATATCCTTATAAGCACTTGAAATTGGAAGTCTTGCATCTAAAACTTCCACAACAACGTCAATAAGATTAAGCTTTTCTTTTAAGTCTCTCTGGGCTTTGGCTATATGCCCGGGATACCATTGAATATGGCTCAACGTTTTTCCATTTTTTCTTTAATACGAGTGGCTTTGCCTGAAAGTGCCCTTAAATAGTAAAGTTTAGAGCGCCTTACATCCCCTTTGCGCAAAATTTGGATTTTTTCAATTCTTGGAGAATAAATGCTGAAAACACGTTCTACACCAACACCCTGGAAAATTTTCCTAACGGTGATTGTTTTGCCCACGCCCGAGCCGCGTTTTTTAATTACAGTGCCTTCAAAAGCCTGTATACGTTCTTTATTGCCTTCAATAATTCTTACAAAAACCTTAACAGTATCGCCCGGCTGCGTGTTAGGCATTTCTTTTTGCGTGTATTCTTTTTGTAATTCATCAATAATTGGGTTCATTTCATACCTTCTTTGACTTTAAAATAATCGTACTTTCTATAATAAGGCGAACATGTTTATTTTTCAAGTAGTTTTTTTGGTTTGTTAACTAAAATTTAAAATCAAGCATTTGGGCGGGCTTTAAATCAAGTGCATGTGCAATGCCGACAAGCGTTAAATAGCCGGGGTTGCTTTTGCCGCATTCAATTTCGCTTAAAGAACTTGTGCTTAAATTGGCAAGTTCGGCTAAATGCTCCTGCGACATTTTGCGCTTCATACGCTCCAACCTTATTTTTGCGCCCAGTTCTAGAAGTAATTCGTTTTTCATGCTATCATTGTATTATCTTGACACAAACAATTCCATAAGGTATAATTAAATTAGATAGTGTCTAAACTATATGAAAGGTTTATAGTATGGAAGAAAATGCCTCGAATAAAGGTTTTACACTGGCTGAGGTTTTAATTACCTTGGCAATAATCGGCATTGTTGCAGCGCTTACAATTCCCGCAGTTGTTCGAAATTACAGGGAAACACAATATAAAACACAAGTTAAAAAAGCATTCACCACGTTGCAGCAGGCAATAAACAAAACAAATTACGATTTCGGCGCAACCCCCCGCTGCTATATTGATTACAGCGGCGGCGGCGACAGCCAAAATGTCTATTACAATTCAGAATGCCCTGCTTTTTATAAAACATTAAGGGACAATATGAAAATTATAAAATACTGTAACGGGAATGCTTATGCAAACGGTTGTGTGCCTGATTACAACCCCTCTACAACAAGTTCCGCAACAGTAAATGGTTTTAGCAGTGAATGGATAAAAAAACATGACCCCGTTTGGGTTTTGGCTGATGGCACTATAATAATAAGCTATGTTGGCACACATCCTTTAATGGCTTTTGACATTAACGGCAAAAAAGGACCTAACAAATTCGGTTACGATTTATTTGCACTAAGCCTCACAAAAGACAACAATAAGGGTGTGATTATAACAAACCTTAAAATAGGAGGAGAACCTATTGAAACAGGGGGAAAATCTTTGTTTGACATGCTTAAATGGGCTTATGAATAATTAAAGGCTTCTAATCCTGTTTAGCGGCCAGAATATAAAAATCGAGCGCCCTATCATATTGCCTTTTGGCAAAAAGCCCCAAAAACGGCTATCCTGGCTGTTGGCACGGTTGTCGCCCATCATAAAATATTTATCTTTTGGAATTTCAAAAGGCCCGCAGTATTTGTCTTTATCGCAAGGTGTCCAGTCTTTGTGGGTTAAAATGTAGGGTTCATCAAGTTTTTTGCCGTTTATGTAAACATAGCTTTCATTATTTTTATCTGTTTTAATTTCAAATTTATCGCCCGGAAGCCCTATAACGCGCTTAATATAGGCAATATCTTTACAAAAAATTCCAGTCAGGCGTGCAAAAGTTGCGAAAATGCCTTTTCCCAGTTTTTCTTGCGGAGGATAAAACACCACAATATCACCCCTTTGAGGCAGCCTTTTAAAGCGCGAAACCCTTTCAACAAAAACCCTGTCGCGCTCAACAAGTGTGGGGTGCATTGAACCGGACGGAATCCACCTTAATTCTCCCAAGAAAAAACGGATTATTATAACAGCCACAATGACAAAAACAATCGTTTCAACGGTTTCTTTTATAAACGCCTTTATTTGCCTGCTTGTTAAATTTATCACAATTTAATTATCCTTTAAATTCTTAAATATTTCAACTAAGGTTTTTTTATAATTATTATCCGCAAACATTAATTTTTGATTAGCATGAAGGATAATATTATCCAAAAAATTTTTCGCCTCTGTTATATATTTACTGTCAAGTTCTATAATATCACAACCCGATTTTTTTTGCATGCAGGCTAGAACATAAGGCAGGGTGTAAATTCCGTTTTTAACATCTTCCTTGGAATTAAGGTCATTTAAAATTTGGAAAGCAAGCCCGAAATTAAGCGCAAATTCTTCGATTTCTTTTGCGTGTTTTTTGTAATTTGAAATTAAAAGGGCGGATTTTACCGCACAAAGGAACAAAAGTGCGGTTTTATTTTTAGATTTTTCAAGATATTCATCTAAAGAGGGTACTTTATTTTTTTGAAAATACTGATCAATTTCGCCCCTGCACATATTTTTTATGTTTTGGGCAAAAATTTCAATAACGCCCGTTGAATTTATCTGCGCCAAATTTTCAAATGCCAAAGAGAGCAAAAAATCGCCCGCAAGGGTTGCTTCTTTTGCACCGAATTTTGTGTGAAACGTGTCCTTGCCGCGCCTTATTTGTGCTTCATCTATAATATCGTCATGGATTAAAGTGGCATTGTGCACAAGTTCAACTGCAAGCGCAAGCTTTTGATGATTTTGCGTAATTTCAAGATTAAGCATTTTCAAAATCAAAAACATAATTTTGGGGCGAAGCCTTTTTGAGCGCGCGAAAACAAAACTTTTCAAATCTTCAAAAAGTTGGTTCTTGTTGTTTTCAAGCACGCTTAATAAATCATCCTCAAGCTGCTTTAGTTCTTGTTCAATACCTGTCATTTATATTAAAAAATTGCCGTTTTCATATATTAAATTATCGTCGGCATAAATTTTGCCGCCCTGTTTCATATTTTTTATAATATCCCAATGCAGCCCCGAAATGTTTTTGCCGCCTGTTTCAGGATAGGATGAACCAAGCGCCATATGAATTGAGCCGCCTATTTTTTCATCAAACAAAATATTGCCCGTAACATCGGTTATTCTTTCGTTTGTGCCTATTGCAATTTCGCCCACAAGGCGCGAACCTTCATCCATGTTTAACATTGATTGCAAAAATTCATCGCCTTTTTCGGCACAAGCTTCAACAACTTTGCCGTTTTCAAGTTTTAGGTGAATTTTATGAGCCTCATTGCCCCTGTATATTGCGGGAAAATCGAAATAAATTTCGCCCGTGGCTGAATCTTCAACGGGGGATGTGAAAACCTCACCGTCCGGGAAATTGTTAAGCCCGCAGCAGTTAACCCATTTTCTGCCCTTGGTTGAAAAAGTAATATCGGTTTTTTCGCCCACAACCCTTAATTTTGATGTACCTGTAAGGTATTGGGCAATTTTTTCCTGTTTTTGACCAATTTCAATCCATTTTTCTATGGGATTTTCCAAATCAAGATAGCAGGAATTTATAATAAATTCCCAATAATCTTCAAGGCTCATTTTGGCTTCCTGCGCCAGGGCGTTTGTGGGGTAATCTGCTATGACCCAGCTTAATTTGCCTTCAGCCGCGCGTGTTAGCATAATTTCGGATAGTTCTTTTGTTGCAGCAGAGCGCTTTGCAAGTTTTTTCATATCCGCTCTTGCCATGTTTTTAACATTTTTTGGAGCCCCAAGCGACATATAAATATCGGCTGTTTCGTATTCCAATTTTGTCATAGGGTCAATGAATTTAAGCTGATTTTCATTTGCCCATTTTATATACGTTTCGCTCATTTCATCCACCCCGCAGCGCACAACAGGATTTGCACCTCTTTGAAGCACAAGTTTATAAATTTCTTTTGCAAGAGGCTGCGCTTCAAGGCTCTCTAACCTTATAATCACAAGGTTGTTTTCTTTGACATTTGTTGAATAATCAACCAAAATTTTTGCGTATTTTTCAATAACAGGACATACCATTTTTATTCTCCTTCTGTCATATTTGCGTAAAAAACGCCTTTGCTCCTTAAACTTACCCCTCTTTTTGAAGTTTTTATAAATTCAACAAGGTTTTTAACATAATCATTCATCTTAACAGTTTTTTCAATCTCCTCAAGTGCTTGAGTTGTGTTAAAGTGTTCGCTTGTTAAAAGCCTAAGTGCCGTATGCAAGGCGTCTCTGTCTTCCTTTGAAACACCCCTGCGCCTTAAGCCTATTGCGTTAATGCCAAGAGGAATTGAGGGAATGCCTTCCGCTTTAACATAGGGCAAAATATCCATTCTTGCGGCAGATGCGCCTGAAATTATTGCCATATCGCCAATTCTTATATTTTGATGAAAAACGCTCAATCCGCCCAAAAAAGCGCCGTAGCCCACATGCACATGCCCGCCTATGGTTGCGGCATTTGCCATAATAACTTCATCTTCTAAAACACAGTTGTGTGCAACGTGGGAATATGCCATAAGCAGGCATTTTTTGCCGACAACGGTTTGAGTGCCCTCGCCTGAGGCTCTGTGCACGGTTGCAAATTCCCTTATCCAGCAATTATCGCCTATAATAACCCTGGTAAGTTCACCCTTGTAGCCTAAATCTTGCGGTTCTGTACCGATAACCGCCATCGGGCCTATTTTTACGTCATTGCCTATTTCGCAGTGCTCCAAATATGCGCCCGGCATAATTTTTGTGCCGCTTTTTATTATAACATTTTCCCCTATAAAAACATTTGCGCCTATTTCAACATTATCTTCAATTCGGGCGGTTTCTGATATTATTGCCCTTTTATCTATCATCTTTTTCTCCTATTTTACTGCTACGGTCAATTCAGCCTCTACGCAAAGTTTCCCGTCAACATAGCCTTTGCCTTCGCATTTGGTGATTGGCCCTTTTGTTTTTATTAATCTCATCTCCATATCAAATCTGTCGCCCGGGCGCACGATATTTCTGAATTTTACCTTATCAAGCGCCGCAAAAAGTGCAAGTTTGCCGCGAAATTCAGGCAAAGTAAGCAAAATGGGGGCTGCGGTTTGTGCCATAGCTTCAATCTGCAAAACACCCGGAAAAATTGGGTTGCCCGGAAAATGCCCCTGGAAAAAGGCTTCGTTTATAGTTAAATTTTTATAACCTTTGGAAAAAACTCCGGGCTCACATTCCGTTATTCTATCCACCAGCAAAAACGGATACCTGTGAGGAAGCATTTTCATAATTTCTATTGTGTCAAACGAAAGCAATTCTTTAGTCATTTTTCTCTCCTATCATTTGGGCTAATTTTTTAGCAGCTTCAATATGCAGGGCATGCCCCGCTTCTTTTACTATTATATTTGCCTTTAATTTAAGCGGGTTTGCGCCCGTTAAATATAAATCGCCTATTATATCTAAAATTTTGTGTTTAACAGGTTCAAGGTCGCTTTTTAAAATTGTTGTGTAACCATCTTCCGTTAAACCAAGCGTGTTTTCAATTGTTACACCCTTTGAAAAGCCCGCATCTTGAAGATTTTTAAGGTCTTTTAAATAGCCAAACGTGCGCGCTTCAATAATGTCATCTAAATTTTCCTTTAAATTCAAAGTAACAAAACGACCCTTTAAATCAGGGTGCTCATAATCCACGCTGTATGTTATTTTGGTTTCATCGCCTGACGGCAAAATAATAACGTGGCTTTTGCCCTTTTGAATAAAAACAGGTTCTCTAAGGGCAGGTACCGCGTCTTGTTCGCCCGCATAGCCCGCGTTTTCAAAGGCTTCAACCCATTTTTTTGAAGAGCCGTCCAAAACAGGCATTTCAAAAGTGTTTTGCATACTCGCCGCAAGGTTAAAATCAGGATTTTTAAAATGAACATCTAAAGCATCCAAATTGCACACGGCAGCTGCCGCCATAAAATGTTCAACAAGCATTACTTTTGCTGCCGCCAAATTTTGAGGGTTGCCCAAAACAACGCAGTGTTGGGTTGAAACAACGTTGTTAACATCAGCATGTATAATATCGCTGCCTATATGGAAGCGTATTCCTTTCTTATCTGACGGATGAATTTCAAGCTCCACGGGCATATTAGACATAAGCCCCGCGCCTTTAATTTGAATTTTATAATTTAGCGTCTTCATTTAAAAACTTCTCGTAATCCTCTAGCAAATGTTGATATTTCTTATACTTTTGAACCATAACCTCAGCTTCGCTTAAGTATTTCAAGCGTTTTAAGAAATCTTTTCTCGGAACTGCAGGCGCACCCATTAGAACGGATTTGCTCGGATGAGATTTTGTAACGCCCGATTGCGCCAAAATAATTGAATCATCCCCGATTGTAATGTGGTCTGCAAGCCCTGCCTGCCCTGCAATAACAACTCTATCCCCCACAACGCAGCTTCCCGCAATACCGACTTGAGAAACTATCATGCAGCCCTTGCCGATTTTGCAGTTGTGGCCTATCATCACAAGGTCGTCTATTTTGGTTTGATCGCCCACTGTTGTGTTTTCAACCGTTCCTCTGTCTATTGCGGCATTTGCGCCTATTTCAACATCATTTCCTATAACAACAGAGCCTAAAGAAGGGATTTTATATATTTTTTGGTTTTCTTTACCCCCCTTAATTTCGCCATCTTCACGTGCTTGTTCAATGTTGTCGGGTGTTTCGGTTACAAAGCTAAAACCGTCAGCCCCCAAAGATGCACCGTGGTGAATTATAACACGTGTGCCTATTTCAACCCTATCTCCTATATTAACACCCGGGTGTAAAAGGCAATTTTCGCCGATTTTTGCAAATTTGCCGATATAAACATTGGGCATAATTTTTGTATTATCGCCTATAATTACACCCCTTGAAATTACCGCATTCGGGCCTATTGAAACATTTTTCCCGATTTTGGCGTCAGGGTGAACAACAGCCGTTGGGTGAATGCCCGCAGGTGTATCGGGCGCTTCATAAAAAACGTGGAGCAACTTCATCATAGCAAGCCTGGGGCGCTCAACCTCAATGGTTGAAATGCCTTCCAATGAAACGCCCAAAGGTGTGAGCGCACATTTTGCTTTTGTATGTTCAAGGTTTACAATTTCTTCTTCCCCCAAAGCAAGCGCCAGTGTGCTTTCATCTGCCAAAAGCGGGGATGATACGCGTTGTATTTTTGCGTTATTGTTCTGGGTTAAAATTCCGCCCACTATTTCGGAAATTTCCTCTTGTGTGTATGCCTTTGTGCTCACTTTGACCTCCTTAAAAACGTCTCCTCAAACCTATTTCTTTATTTTATTACATTTCATCGCATTTGTCTACGACTTTTAATTTTTGAAGTATATTTGTGGTGGATTTTCCGTGTTCGAATTTAATAAATTCAATTTTTCCGCCGTGTTTTAAAATTACATCTGCCTCGGGAAGTGTATCTATTGTGTAATCTTCCCCTTTGGTGTGGATATCGGGCTTAATTTGTTCAAGCAAATTTTGCGGGGATTGTTCATCAAATAAAATAACATAATCCACACAATTGAGCGCACAAAGCAGATATGCCCTGTCATTTTCATTATTCACGGGGCGTCCTTCGCCCTTAATTGCGCGCACGGATTTGTCGGAATTTAAAAGCACCATTAAAATATCGCCGAATTTTTTGCTCTTTTCCAAATATTTCACATGCCCGACATGCAAAATGTCAAAACAGCCGTTTGTTGTAACTAAAACTTGCCCCTGCGCCTTAATTTGCGCTCTTAAATCCGCTAATTCTTCTTTTGTGATAAGTTTTCCCATGACATTTATTGTAGCATAAAAACAAGGGTGGAGATTCAAATATTCTTGTAAAGAAATATAAAATATGATATTATAACCATTATGGTATTAAGTGTTTTGGAAAAAGGAGATTAGAAGATGCAAAAAACAAGGTTAACTTTTGCTCCCCCCTATCTCCATTATAAGATAAGAAGGGGTTTTACGTTAGCTGAAGTACTTATTACATTAGCAATTATCGGCGTTGTTGCAGCGCTTACAATCCCCGCAGTTGTGCGCAACTATCAGGAAACGCAAAGAAAATCAGCCGTAAAAAAAACTTACTCAACACTTGCACGTGTTACAAACCTTGTTATGCACCAAAATGGCGGAGATATGACAACAACCCCGCCCGACGGCGATTGGGATAGCCTATCATCGTATTATATGGACATGTACAAAAAATACATACCCCACACAAAAGAATGTATGGGAATTGATGCTTGCGCCAATGCGGGGGTTTGGCATAAGAACACGGACTGGTTTGACAGCAGCGGCAACCCTGTATCATCTGCAGCGGGCGGGTATCGTTATTGTGCGGCGTTAACGGCAAATGACGGCACCATGTGGCGTTTTTATTTCTATTCGCCCACATGCAGTCATGACGGTTCAGTTACTTGCGGAAAAATATTTTTTGATATAAACGGATTTAAAAAACCAAACACTTTAGGCAAAGATATATTTGCACTCAGCATCTATAAAGACGGTAGGACAAACGTTAATACTGCAATTGGCAATTTGCTTAAACAATAATTTTATTTTGTTCAATTTCAGTGGTTTTGTAAAATTTAATTTTTATCGCTGTTCTTAACATTATAATCATTGTGCTGCGCGCCCTGTTTGCCACCACTTCACACCGGCTGGTGCATTCACTTCCATTCCCTTTGCAGTGCCCAGGCGTTATGGTTGTGAATGCTCTCTTGCGCGTCAATTTCAATTTCATAAAAATTAATAATTTTATTCTCGCGCATTTTTAAAACCACATCCCTTACAACATCTTCCACAAATTTAGGGTTATTATATGCCGCCTCTGTTACAAATTTTTCGTCGCTGCGCTTCAAAAGGGGGTAAAGCCTTGATGAGCCGCACGTTTCAACATCTTCAATCAAATCTTCAAGCCAAATATGCTCCCCGCGCGGGTATGAAACCTTCACTTTCACAAGCGCCCTTTGATTATGTGCGCCGCACTGCGATATTTCTTTAGAACACGGACACAAGGTTGTAACAGGCACTTTTGCACCTAAATAAAATTTATATTCGTTATCATCCAAAAGGCCTTCAAAAAAACAATCATACCCCATTAAGGATTTCAGCCTGCTTTTCGGGGCGATTTTTTCAATAAAATACTTAAAATCAAATTTCAAATAAGCCGATTTTGCATCCAATTTTTTGCGCATAACCTCTAAAACCGCCTCAATTTCAATGCCGAGCAAATCTTTTGACCACTCTAAAGCCTTACCTGCTGCTTCCATCGTTCCGAAAACACCATAGCTGACACCGTCCAAAGAAGCGATATTAATCAGGCGCCTCTTCTTATCCAT
>CAZYYK010000005.1:17342-30524 GCA_964651135.1 uncultured Gammaproteobacteria bacterium
GAGCAAATCTTTTTTCCTGAAATCGTTTAAAATTTCAATAAAACGGGACATGTGAGTGCCTTTGTAGTGGTGCGGCAGCGAAACACTCATTTTTGCGCGCGCAAACACGGTTTGGTTTTCGGCATTTTTGCGCTGCACAATTAAAGGTGTTTCAACATCTTTTACGCCGACCCTTTGCAGGTCAATGTATCTGGTATCACTTTGTTTTTGTATATCTATCATTACTCTAATTCGTCAAAACTTTTTTCTTCAAGCGCCAAAAGAAGCTTCAGCGCTGCCCTTCTTTGGGTTTTAGGGTCTGCGTTTCTTAAAATTTCAATGGCGCGAAGCATAACAGGGTCTTCGTCGTACCATCTTGTGCCCTTGCCGCCGTATTGTGTAATTATTTCATAAATTCTTTCAATAACTTCTGCCGCAACGTCTTCCTGCAATTTCAGCATAAAATCTTTCGCGTGGTCTTTTTCGTTTTCATTTGAAAGTTTCAAAAGCTCAAGCGCTTCTTTTAATATCGGGTCTTTATCATACCATCGTTTATTTTGTTCTTCTTCTTCCTGTGTCATTGCAACCTCTCTTCTTTTAAACTTGCCTTGGGTATCCATTTACTTTTCATTTTATTCAAAACGCCTTCGTTTTGCATCATCTCTAAAACGGAATTTAACCTTGTTTTTAAACTTTCGTTATTTTCTTCTTTTCTTATTGCAATAGCGTAATATTCTTTTGTGTAGCGCTTATTTAAGATTTTTAAATTCGGATTATCTGACAATATTCCGTATAAAACACTGTCGTCCCCAAAAATTGCAGCCGCGCTGCCCGATTTTAAAAATTCCAGGGCTTCGGAATAATCCTTAGCTCCCCTTATTATGGCATTCGGGGCAAGCTGTTTTAAGGTGCGCTCGCCTGTTGTGCCCAAAACAACTACAACGTCGCGGTTATTCAAATTTTCAACAGACCTTATTTCAGACCCTTTTTGAACCATAATTGCCTGCCCTGCAACATAATAAGGAATTGTAAAGTCAACAACGCGCTCTCTTGTAGGCGTTATACTCATAATTGCAACAATAAAATCAATTTCGCCCGAATTTAATTTCATGATTTTATCCTGCGCGCTGACAGGCACAAAAGTTATTTTTTTAGGCACTTGTTCTTCAAAAAGTTTGTTCGTAACATAATTGGCAACATCAATGTCAAAACCTGTATTTTCGCCATTTTCAATAAAACCGAAGGGTTTAGAATCCGTTTTAACGCCTATAAAAATTTCATTCTTGGCATACAAAGCCTGCAAGGGCGTTTTTTGGGCACTTTTTGGCGAACAGGCACATAGCATAAAAGATGAAATTATAACAAATGTTAAGATTATTACTTTTTTCATATTTTTATTTTATCATAAAAGTGTGAAAAAAATTTTAGGCAAATTATTATTCATTGCTTTGGGCAGTTTTATAGCCGCATTTGCGCTTGAAGACTTTTTAGTACCCAATAACATTATAGACGGCGGGGTTGTGGGCATTTCAATTATGGCAAGTTATTTGTCCCGCCTGCCGCTTGAAGTTTTTGTGGTTGTTTTAAATATACCTTTTATTTTGATGGCTTATAAAAAAATCGGACGCACGTTTGTTATTTATACAGGGTATGCCGTTTTAACTTTTGCGCTTTTTTTGAATTTATTAGACGGGGGTGACATTGCCACAAGAGACTTATTTCTGACTTCAATTTTCGGCGGAATTCTTTTGGGGCTGGGGGTAGGGCTAATTTTAAGAAACGGCGCATGCCTGGACGGTACAGAAATTTTGGCGTTAATGTTTAATAAAAATATACCTTTTACGGTTGGCGAAATTATAATGTTTTTTAACATATTTATATTCATCTGCGCGGGCTTTGTTTTTGAACCGGACAGGGCAATGTACAGCGGCATTACCTATTTTACCGCATATCGTGTAATTGATTTGGTTTTGCAGGGCTTAAACGAATCAAAATCCATTTTTGTTATATCGGACAAAAGTAAAGAAATAGGGCAGGCAATTATGCAGAATTTTGACAAAAGTGTTACTTACATTCCTGCACAGGGCGGATATTCCGGTGCGGATAAGAAAATGCTTTACTGTGTAGTTTCAAGATTTGAAATAACCAAAATCAAGGAAACCGTAAATGCAATTGATGATGAAGCGTTTATTTCAATTGAAAACGTCCATGAGGTTGACGGCAAAAGGTACAGAAAAGGTAAACACCGCGCCAGAGCTTAAACTAATCCTTAAAGGCCGATATCTGTTTTGCCTTTATTTCAATGCTCAAATTCATAATTTCAATGTCATCATAATCTATATATGACCTTTGAAAAAGGTTATGCCCCGTTTTAATCGTAATTTCGTTTGTTGGGCGCAAAAGCGGCTTTGGAATAGGAACTTCCTGGTTATCACCGTTTACGTTTAATTCCCCTATTTTTTGCCCGTTTAAATACACTTCCGCAGGGCTTGAATATACGCTTCTAACGTTATTTTGCCCCAGTTCTTTTGCCATTTTTGTATCAAGGCCTATCACAGAACCTATTATTAAACACGCTTCCTCACCGCTTCCCACAGCCCCTATATTGAATTTTTTACTGTAAAAAGGTCCTAAAGACTTGGATTTGAAATCTGAAGAATTTGCGGAAGTTTGCGAAAAAACGTTATCGCCAAGATGGCACAATTCTTTTTCTATAATGATATCATTTGCATGAGCCTGCTCTATACCCAATCTAAGGGGGCTTTCCAGCATTTCTTTGCCCACGGTTATAGAAAACGGGCGATAATTTTCTTTTTCAACAGATAAAATAACCGGCTTATTTATTGTTGTGTTTAATTGAAAAACGCCTTTAGCATCTGTGGTTGTTTGATAACCGTTGGCAGGAACAGTGATTTTTGCATGCGGCACACCAAAACCTGTCTGCACATCCACAACCTGGTTTTGCGACAATACACCCGCTTTTTCAACCTGTCCTGTAATTTTATCTGCAAAAGCGCTTTGCCCCGAAAGACAAAACAAAATCAAAAAAGTGTATAGCAGATTCTTAAATTTTATTTGCATATACGAATTTTAAAAAAATATAAGAAAAAATTAACCGCCTAAAAGAATATTACCCACAATACTTATAATCAAAGGGGAAAAGGCTAAAGTTTTTTATTATCCTCATCGTCATAATGCGCAACACCGGGAAATTCATCTTTGCCGGTTGCTTTTTTGGTTATATAGTATTGAATTTTAGGTATTGCAAAAGCCAAAATGCAGCCTGAGAGCACAATGCCAAGACCTGTAAATACCGAACTTAAAACAAGATTTCTTTTTGCAAGTTTTTGAATTAGGCCCGCATCAACCCGTTCAATATTGTGCCTTCTTGCGTAATCGCAGACAGATTGAGTGAAGTTATCAATTGAATCCCTTATATTTTCAAGGCTTTTGCGGCTTGTAAATTTCCTGGGATTATTTGCCTTGCCGTCTGTTGCAAGGTTAAGCGTTTCTTTTAAGAAATCGGGGCTGCTTGTCCAGCTGTTTGATAAAACATCACGCGCCTGCATTTGCGTTAAAACGCTTCTGCCTTCTCTTTGCGGCTGCAAGGAAGCCATTTTTCCTGCTTTTTCAATTGTATTATCGCCGATTTTACCTGTCGTAGAGCGTATAAAATCGTCAAGTGTGATAATTTTGTCCTTTGAATCTTTAAACAGGTTTTCAACAGTATCATTGTTTGCGCCGCCAAGTGCCTGTTTTGCAAATTCATCAACGCTTAATCCTTCAGAGCCCAAATTTGTGCCCAACAACTGCGCTGTTTTTAAAAGAGCCTTGGGGTGAATATTTTTGTTTCGGGTGATACCGTTTAAGATGCCCGCCAGGTGGTCTGTAAAAAACATGTAAAAATAAATTGAGGATATATCCCTGAACAAGAATTCGTGTCTTTCGTGTTTATTTCTGGCATTTACGCTTCTGCCCGTAACAACGCCAACATCGTTTGACAAAAGCCTCCAGGTGCGGTTGTTTTCCAAATTGTTTGAAACTGTCAAAAGTTTATCCATAAAAGCTGCGGAAGATTTAAAAGAAACCGTTTGAGCATCTTGTTTTTTGCCGTTTGCAGTATTATCCTTGGCCTGCGCCTGTTCGCGCGCTTTTTTCTTTTTTTCATCTCTTTTAATAGAATCTTCGGTTATTTTTTGGGTTATTTTAGGCAGCACAAAACCTATAAACACGGTTGAAATTGCCGCACTTCCAAAAATTTTGCCGAATTTAAAAGCCGCCGTTGCGGTTTTTTTATCTTTTACAAGGTCTTTAAACGGGCGTCTTAAGCTGTCTTCGCCTATGTCAATATCAAGGTCTTTTAAACCCATAATATTTTTGCCGATAAAATCACCGACCTTATTCAAAGTTTTGACACCCCAAAGCCACACGACAGCGCTCGCACCTTGTTCCACAAAACGTTCCGTTGCTTCTATTCTGCCTCCCCGCTTTTGGGCTTCATGAGTTCTTCCGCCTGTTACAAGAGATTCAATCAACAGAATAGGAAGAATTTTATCGGGATTTTTAAATGTAGATAAAGGGTTTGCCCACTTTGATAATTTGGCAGCATCTATTTGGGTTAATTTACTTACATTCACTTCGGTTTAACTTCATTAACTGTTATCTTACTTTTATTACAAAACCCGAAAAAAAAATTTTTTGCGCCGAAAAAAGCAATTTATTTACATTTTCGGGTTATTGCTAAACTTTTACCAAAGATCTTTCATTAACATCGTAACCTGTGGATTTTGCAATTTCTTCACACCAAAGCTGCAAAATTTCATCATCGCGCTTCTCATAAGAGATTGGTTTGCCGATTTTTATATCAATCTTTTTCCTTTTTAAGAATTCCCAGTTATATCCTTCAAAACCGATAACTGAAACAGGCAAAATATCACGCTTTGCCATTTTTGCAAACATAATAAAACCCTGGTTAATATCTTCCAAAATTTTATTTTTCTTAATCCCGCCCTGAGGAAAAATTCCAAGACTCCAATTTGTTTTGAGCACTTCTTTAACCGAACGGATTGTTGCAATTTCAGGTTTTTCGCGGTTTACGGAAAACGCCCCCAGCCTGTCCATATTCTTTGCAATGTAATTGCTGTTTTCAAAAAGTTCTTTTTTTGCCATATAGGACACAGGTTTTCCAACAGCAATCGTCACCAAAAATACATCCAGGTAAGAAACATGGTTTGGCGCTACAATATAGCTTTTGTTTTTTTCAACATTCTGCCTGCCTATAAATTTAAATTTATAGAACCAAATTGCAGCAAGCCAAAAAACAATATACAAAGCATAAATCTGGTACAGCCTTGTAAGAAAGTTTAAATCTTTTGCCTTTTTTCTGGTATAATTTTTAACCATTTTCTACTCCAATCTGCGCCAATTCGGTTACTTTTTCCTTCCAAATTTTCGCCATCTCTTCAGTATCTTCCATACATGGTATAGGTTCACCTATTTTTATCACTATTTTTCCTTCAAACGGCTTTCTGTCTTCCTTTTTAGCGCCTGATATTCCCACAGGTAAAATGGGGCATTTTAAAATTTTTGCAAGCCCGACAAAACCCATTGCAACATTTTCAAGGCTATCGCCAAGTTCCCTTGTTCCCTGCGGAAAAAGCCCCAAAAGCCAGCCTGTTTCTTTTATGCCTATGGCGGTTTTAATCGTTGAAACGCCTAATTTGTCACGGTTCACTGCAAAAGCCCCCAGCCAATCAAGGAAAAAACGCGTAACAGGCTTTTCAAAAAGCTCCTGCTTTGCCATATAAGCTATGGGACGCCCAATAGCGTCAATTACCAAAAAAGGGTCTATGGCGGAAATATGGTTTGATGCCACAATTACAAAATCTTTTTTTGGAACATTTTCTCTGCCATAGGTTTTAAAGCCGCATACAACCCGATAATAAATATCGTAGGCAACTTTAACCGTTAACCACTGAAAAACTCTTCTAAACAAATTGTACTCTTTTTTACTCCTTTGAGAATACTTCCTGGACATTTACCCTCTGCTTTCCGTATAACTGTGTGTGTATATTTCCTTGTTTAACAGCATAAGCGCTGTTTTATAAATATCTTTTTGTTCGATATCATTTTTGTCATATTCGATATCTTCAATATCACCGAATGTTTGAGACATTTTATAAATGCTAAGATATAAATTATCCTTAGCGGTTTTTGGATTTTCTTCCATAATAACATTATAAATTCTTTTTAATTCATCATCAAAAGCATCAACAATGGCGTAATCAAGCCCGCAACCCAGTGCAAGCACAAAAAAGGTGCGGTTAATTAAAGGCCTTAATTCTTTTAAAGAGCCGTTTGAAATGTTTGAAAGCCCTACAATTGTTTTAATGGCAGGGTCAAAGCTTTCTTTTGCCATTCTTATGGTATCAAGCGCCACATTTGCCTGGCTTTGTTCCACACAAACAGGCAGGGTTAGGGGGTCAAGAAAAATTTTGGAATTATCAATGCCGCGCGGGCGCGTCACATCTAAAATATTAAAAGCCAATTCAAGCCTCTCGTCCGAAGTTTTTGGAATACCTTCAGAATTTATTGTAAGTGCTATTAAATTGCACCCGTATTGTGCCGCTAAATCTGCCCCTTCAAGAAGCCTTGTGCCTTGGGACGGAACACTGTTTAAAAAAGCCCTCTCGGGGTTTTTTAAAAGCGCAAAGCCTTCTTTTAATTCTTTAATATTTGTTGTATCAAGAGAAATGTCTAAATCAAAATTGTTTTGAATTAAATTTATAAGCCACGCCATAACCCCTTGAAGCTGGTTTTTTGCAGGGCCGATGTTTAAATCAACAATTTTAATACCCGCATCTTTTTGCTTTTTAATTAAATCCAAAACAAGCATCTTGTCGCGGTTTATAAGCGCCTCTTTTATGCGGGGTGAAATAATATGAAGGTTTTCGCCGATTAAACACATTCTTCTTTACTCCAAAATATTATCTGTTATAATGTTAACATAAAAAATAAGGAGAAAAGCCATGAAAAAATTTTTATTTATCTTGTGCGCGCTTTTAATCACGTTGCCTGTATGCGCCCAAACAATAGGCACTGTAGATTACAGAACAATTCTTACAAACTACACAAAGGCAAAACAGGTTTACAGCGAACTTGATGATAAAGCCACCGAATTACAAAGATATTTGCTTGATAAAGAAAAAGAATATAAAAAATTAGAATCCCCAATACAGCAAAAAGCTTTTGAAGAACAAACAGCAAAAGCGTTTACACAAAAGCAGGAAGCTTTTGCCAAATTAAGACAAAGCAAAGAGCAGGAAATTGATAAATCAATAGAAACTGCGATTAAGGCTGTTGCACTTGAAAATAAAATAGACCTGGTTATGGACTACCGTGTTTTATATGTGGGCGGGGTGGATATAACGGATAAAGTTGTTAAAAAGCTGAATTTGAGTATAAAATAAGCGGCTTTACAAAATAAGAATTCTTTGATAATATCTATTTAACAGGCGGAAGAGTGCCGGAGCGGTTGATCGGAGCGGTCTTGAAAACCGTCGTACGTGACGAACGTACCGTGGGTTCGAATCCCACCTCTTCCTGAGTTAAATTAAAATCTTACCGAGTTAAGCTGAAAAATAATAGTGGGATTCGAACCCCTTGTCAATTCTGACGTTTGCAAGCGCAGGCTCGCAAAGTCCCACCTCTTGGTGAGTTAAATTAAAATCTTCCTGAATTAAATTTAAACAATTTTCCAGGTATATTTATTGCTTAAAATGTCGTATCTGTAACCTTTGTCTTGTGCGTATAATGTGCGGTAATTGCCTGCAACTCCGCCCGAACCGCCCATGCCGTCAATTTCTCCGCTCCATGTATCAACAACAAGAAGGTCGCTTTCTTTTAATTTATCACCTGCACCTTTTTTGTAGCCTATTACAGTTACAAAGTGCCTTGAGCCTGCTTTTGTCGTAACCATTATATTTGTTGAGCGTCCGCTGTCAAGAGTGCTTTTTATGCCTTCAAGTATTTTTTCCTTTTGGAAACTGAAAGTAGAAGCATATTGGCCGTTTCTGCCTTCTATCCACTGCATATACATAGTACCGCATTGCAAGCATTGGCTTGGCATATCTCTGTTGTTTGACATGCCGGTTCTGGCGATTTGTTTTTGTAAAGCAAGGATTTCTTCTTGCGAAAGAAGGGAAATGTAATCTTCGCCAAAGTATTTTACAACATCATCCATTGCGGTGGGATTATAGCTGACGTCTGTTTGAGCCTGTTTTAATTCACGATTGCTTATTTCTGTTTTAAGTTTGTCGATTGATGCTCTTTGTTGTTTTACTGCCGTTCTTGCAGATACAATTGCTGCGGCTTTGTAATCTGTTGTTTGTTTTCTTGCTTGATTGTAGCTTCTTAAAAATTCTTCAATTTCGCTATAGCCTTCAAGCCCTTTCATTTGTTCTTCAACAACGCTTAAAGCCCCTTGCGCCACTGTTAATGCTGCACTAAATCCTTCTCTTTTTGCTTCAAAAGCTTCTTTTTGGGTTTTTGCTTCATCTCTTGCTTTTTGAGCAGTTTGAATTGCACTTTGTGCTTTAGCTATTTGAGCTTTTGCCTGGCTGATTTTTGATTGAATTTCGGCTGCCCCGCCCTGCCCTGCACCGGAGTTTTCTTGAGGCTGACCCTTAGCTTGCGCCAATTGATTTTCAAGAGTCGATAAAGAAGTTTCCAACCCCGCTTTAAATGTGGTTGCATTGGTTAATTCTGTTTCTTTTTGAGCCAATAAATCAGCGGCTCTTATGATATCTGCTTCATTTTGAAAAACATTGTTCTCGGCAGCTTTCACATCTGCTGTTTTTTGGTCGAATTCTGTAAGCTTTTGAGATAATTCGTTATTGTGGCTTTGTTTGTATTCTTCTAATTTTTGATGTGCCAAATTTTCTTGATTTTGTAATTGCTGGCTTCTTGAATCGCTGCCGTTTATGGCACTATCCATTGCATTAATCACTCCATTGAGCTTATTTTCTTGAGTTGTCAGTTCTTTTTTAAGTTCATCCACACTCCAATTTTCAAGAATCGGGTTATTGCTGCTGTCATATTTTGGGGCTTCAACAGTTTCAGGCACTGTGGTGCTTCCTCCTCCTCTGAAAGGGTTTGCGGCGTTTGCGCTGTTAGCATTTGGAAGGGCTAATGCTTCCAGTGCGTTATCATTAGCTAATTTTCCAAAAAAATCAGCCGCGGATAATAAATCTTGCAAAGACAAATTGCTTTCATCCCCGTCATAATGATTCATTGTAGCCAGAAAATCAAGCATTTCTTCTTGTGTTAAATCCCCGTCGCCATTTTTATTTGCAAGGTTTTTTATGTTATCTTGTTTGAAAAAGTCATTTAAATATTCGAGTATAAAATTACTGTTTTGGTTTATTTGCCCGTCCTGGTCTAATTCAAAAGTTCCGAATTGTCCGTTGCTTGTTTGCACGTTTTTTAAATCATCAATGCTTTCAAAATATGTATTTATATCTTCTATCCCTAATTCCTGCAAACATTCTTCTACTATTGCGCTTTGTGTATATAAATTGATATCGGCAATGGTCAAAACAGCATTTTGAGGAATTTTTCCGGCAGCTTTTAATTTTTGTTCGTAAGCATCGAGAATAAATTCTTTGAACTCTGTTAAATTCGAAAATAACGGCTCAATTTGAAGCATAGTGTCCTCTGTAATAGGTTCTATATGTATAAAGTATATATTAATTATACAATTGCCTTTTTTTATATACTTTTTAATATTCCTTAATAATAGACAATGATAAATCAAAATAATCTCAGACCGTTGGGGAATAGACTTTTTTATATTTTGTTGTATACTTTAAAAAGTATTCTAACGAGGAATAATTTTTCAAATGAGTCAAATGAGTGTGGACAAGCCAAATTGCAAAATTTCGGTAATTACGGCAAGCTATAATTACGAAAATTATATAAAAGAAACTATCGAAAGTGTATTAAATCAAACTTATGGCAATTGGGAGTTAATTATTGCAGATGACGGCTCCAGCGATAGTTCCGTTGAAATAATCAAAGAATATTGCAAAAAAGACAGCCGCATTAAGCTTTTTTCTCACCCTAACAACCAGAACCTGGGTCTTAAGGATACTCTTTTATTAGCTATTAAACAGGCGCAGGGTGAATGGGTTGCTTTTTTGGAGAGTGATGACATTTTTAAGCCCGAGGCATTGGAAGAAAAAATAAAAATTGCACAAGAAAATGCGGATGTTAAAATCATCTTTTCTGATGTAGAAATGTTCGGCGATGAAGAATCTATTGAAAAATTGAACCGATATTTGGAAAAGGGCCGCTGTTTTCTTCATAACAAAAAACGTCTTAAAGAAAATGACTTAGATTTTATTGTTAATCGAAATTTTGTGCCGACATTCTCATGCGTTATGGCAAAACGCGAAAAATTGCTTAACTGTGATTTTAATACACCCGTAAAACAGTGCCTGGATATTTTTCTGTGGGCACAGTTTGCAGCGTGTGATTTTTATTACACAAATAAAAAACTCACTGGATGGAGAATGCATAAAACAAGCTATATCAACTCTGCCAATTCAAACATCAAAAAAAATGCTGAATTTACAAGCAAATTGTCATATTTTGTTTACAGCAATAAAAAACACACTTTGTTAAACAGGCTAAAATACGGTTTGCAGTATCTTAACTGTTTGAGGAAAAAATCCTTTAGCATTCGGCTTAAAAGCGGAGAAATTGTTTTTTTAGGCAAAGAGTATAACTTTAAAAAAATACCACAGTCAGAAATTGCAAAAATTGATACAAATAAAAACAGGGTGGCTGTTTTCGCGCACTGGGACAAGGATTGTTTAATAGAAGATTATGTTATTTATTATTTAAAAAGTTTAAAAAACATCGTACAAAAAATAATTTTTGTTTCAGACTGCGATGTTAAACAAGAAGAACTTAAAAAATTAAACGGCATTGCAGATGTTGCAATTGCAAAAAGGCATGGCGAATATGATTTCGGTTCTTATAAAAGAGGATTCTTATATGCCAAAGAAAATAATTTATTAACAGGCTGTGATGAACTTATTTTTGCAAACGACAGCTGTTACGCACCGCTTTTCCCTTTTGAAAATATGTTTGCCGTAATGGAAAAAAAGCAGGTTGATTTTTGGGGAAATACAATAAATTACCAATTTTTCAGGCATGTTCAAAGTTATTTCCTGGTTTTTGGCCCTAATGTTTTTAATTCCAAAGTTTTTAACAAATTTGTGCAGAATATTAAAAAAGAAAATTCAAAAACAAGCATAATAAGCAACTACGAATGCAAACTAACAGAACTGCTGGAACATGAAGGGTTTAAATATTCTTCTTACTGCAAAGAAAACCCGCAAATGTTAGGATTACATATAAAAAATTGGAAGGACCTTATTAAAAAAAATAAATCGTCTTTTTTGAAAACAAGCGTGCCAAGGCTTAAAAATGTCGAACTTGTAAGTGCACTAAACTGGAAAGGAATTATAGAAAAATATACAAATTACAACACTGGTTTGATAAATAAAGATTTGAAAAGAAACAGAAAAAAGACGGATGTTTTAAAAGAGATTATACTTACCCCAAAACATCTCAGAAGAAAAATAATAAGGATACACTTTAAGGAAAAAAGTGTTTATATATTTGATAAACATATTACGGACATTTTTCCTGCCCTTGTAAAATCAAAAATAAAAGCTCACCTGTTTTTACGACAGCTTTTAACAAATGAGCATAAAAAGAAAAGAATGCTGTTCATAGGGCATGAACTAACGCCTACCCGCGCACCTATTGTGCTATTGCAGCTAATTAAAATCTTAAAACAACACGGCTACGATGCTTTCTGCATATATTTATCTTTCGGAGAATTCTACAAACAATATGTAAAAGCCGAAATCCCATTGTTGCAGGTATCGTCAAAAGAACAAATTTTTTCGATAGCAAAAGATTTTGACTTATGTATTTGTAACACTTTTGCTTGCTGTGATATTGCAATTGAATTACAAAAAATCTTACCTGTAATACTTTACATACATGAAGGCAAAAACATATTTTTAATTCAAAGAGAAGAAAATGTCATAAAAGAACAATTAAATAAACTCGAAAACATTATTGCAGTTAGTGAAGCCCAAAAAGAATTTCTTGAAACATTAACAGAAACGCCAATAAAAGTTTGCCACAATGCCATTGAAGATTTATGGAACAAGTATACGGCATATCGGACGCATGATTATAAAATAAAATTTCTGTTCGCAGGAGATTTAATAGAAACAAAAGGCATAGAAGTTTTATTTGAAGCTTTTAAAAAACTCAATACAAATAAAGCAGAATTGCATTTTTTGGGGCGCCATTCCAAATTATCAAAAAAATTAAAGAAAATGAAATGTCCTAACGTATATTTTCACAAGCCAATACACAATCAAGATAAGAAAAATAAATTTTTTATAAGTTTTGACGTTTTTGTTCTAGCCTCTTTTTATGAAAGCAGTTCTTTATTTTTAATGGAAGGCGCTATGTTTGCAAAACCTTTAATCACAACTAGATACGTTGGGGCAAAATATTTGGTAGAGGATAACAAAAACGGTTTTATTATCCCTGAAAATAATGTTGATGAACTTGCAAAAAAATTACAATGGTTTATAGATAACCCTGAAAAAATAAAAGAAATGGGAGAATTCTCAAGAGAAAAATATTTATCCACTTCCACAATAGATTTATACACCAATACAATATTAAAAACAATAGACCAAGAAAAAGAAAAGGAATTGGCTCATGCCTAAAGTTTCAGTTGTAATGCCTGTTTATAACACAAAAGAAGAATATTTGCGCGAAGCAATTGAAAGCATTTTAAATCAAACTTACTGTGATTTTGAATTTATTATAATAAATGACGGCTCAACCAATAACTCTGAAGATGTGATTTTATCTTACAAAGATGACAGGATAAAATATATTAAGAATGAAGAAAATTTAGGGGTTGCAAGATCAAGAAATAAGGCAAATGAATTAACACAAGGTGAATATATAGCAATTATGGATTCGGATGACATTTCACTTCCCCAAAGGTTTGAAAAACAGGTCCAATTTTTGGATGAAAACCCTGAATTTTCCGTTTTAGGAACCTGGTTTGAATTTTTCCCGGAAACAAAAATTGTGGAA
>CAZYYK010000006.1:0-27218 GCA_964651135.1 uncultured Gammaproteobacteria bacterium
TCGTGGCGTCTGCAGGCACATTAAATATAGGTTCATCAAGTGCGGCAACTCTAAACATCGCAGCAGGAAGTTCAATTGCGCAAGCCATTAACACTAATCTCGCATCAGGCTCTACCCTTAACATCAGTGGCGGAACTGTAGATTTAAACGCTCTTGATGTTTGGTCGGGAAATATTAATTTATCGGATGGCACACTAAATTTATCAAGCGGAATTGCGCATACAACAAGCAGTACTTCAACATATAACCAATCCGGAGGAGCGCTGAACATTGACGGCATAAGCCCCTCAGTCACCATGGCAAACGGCGGAGGTTCAATTACAGGCGGAGAAGTTAACCTTACAAATTCAGGTTCTTTAATACTTCAAAACCAAACAACCAACACTGCAAAAATTACAACAGATAATACTGCAAACGTCTTAACAATAGGTGACGGTGCAAGCGCCACAACCTTAAATTTAAGCAGCGGCAGTTCAATTACATCTGATTCTATTGTAACTCTTGCGGCTAATTCTGTATTAAATATAACAAACACTACTACAACCGTTAATCTGAATTCAAATGACAGCTGGGCAGGCACAATTAATCTTAATAATGCAGGTGCAACCCTAAATTATGACGGTTTGACCTCAAACGGCACACTCGTGGCGTCTGCAGGCACATTAAATATAGGTTCATCAAGTGCGGCAACTCTAAATATCGCAACAGGTAGCTCAATTGCGCAAGATGTTACAACAAGCCTTGCATCAGGCTCTACACTTGATATATCGGGCGGCACGGTAACCCTGGATAACGCAGATACATGGGCAGGCGCTGTTCAAATGTCGACAGGTTCATTTACACTCACAGGCAGAGATGATTCAACAGATACCGCCCAAACTTATAACCAAACAGGGGGCAGCTTAACATTAACAAGTTCCAACCTTGATATGAGTGCTGATATAAACAGCTCAATTATCGCAGGCAACCTTACAACAAGCGGTACATCTGTTCTGACACTAAACTCTGTTTCTACCGTAGGTGCAAATGCAGGTGAAAATATTAATATAGGTTTAGGCACAACGGTTAATATTGCAGGCGGTACATTAGCTTTTGATGATTCCACAAATGATTCGTGGCTTGGGAATATTACAAATAATATTGTAAACGGCATACTAAATATTAAAGACGCATTTACTCACACAACAAGCGCTACATCAACATATAATCAATCCGCAGGAATTCTAAACATTGAAGGCACGGGTTCATCACTCACCATGGCAAACGGCGGGGGCTCAATTACAGGCGGAGATATCAACCTTACAAACACGGGCTCTCTAATTCTTCAAAATGAAACAACAAACACTGCTAAAATCACAACAGATAACACTGCAAACATACTAACATTGGGTGATGGCATAAACGCCACAACCTTAACATTAAGCAGCGGAAGTGATATAAGCTATGAAACTGCCGTAACAGTTGAAGAAGCTTCAATTTTAAATAACGGTGCAGGCTCAACCGTTAATCTGAGCGCTGCAACATCAGCGGTTGATACTTGGAACGGCACAATTAACAATAACGGCGGTACCATAAACCTTGATGATATGGTTAAAACAGCGATAAGCGCTATCTTTAAACAGGATACGGCAGGGTCAATAACAAATATTACAGGCGATACAAACGTATTTGATTTAAATAACGCGCAAGATAGCATTTCTTTGGGCAATTTGAATATAGGAACATCGGCTTTAACAAGCGGTACCATGGCTGTTTCTGCGGGTACCGTTGCAAGTACTGCCACCGTTACTTTGTATGAAGATTCAATATTGGATATTTCCTCTACCGGTACAGTGACACTAAACGGCACGGGTGTAGATGCAGATACCTGGGATGGCGACATTAATGTATCCGGCGGCACATTAAATTTAACAGATTCATTATTACATACAACAACTGCTGCTTCAACCTATACACAAACAGGCGGTATTTTGAATCTGGAATCAAGTGCAGGTCTTATTCTTGATGAAGTAGGCAGCTATATTGCAGGCGGCACGGTTAATGTTCAAGGTGCAGCGGGAATTGAAGCTTTATTAACTATTCAAAACGGTTTAACTACAAATTCGGCAATTACAAATGTTTTAGCCGCAAACACCCTTACAATAGACAATCTTGGCGGCAGTGCATCGGGCAGTTATACAGCATATACAACTGTAGGCGGCACAATTGTAAAAGATGCCGTTGTGAATATTTTAAACACAAGCATACTTAATGTTGCAGGCGATGGCATAGCAGTTGGAAGCGATACCAGCGCCCTTGTTACATTAGATAGCAACACAGACACCTGGGATGGCGGTATTAACGTAAGCGGCGGTGATTTGATTTTGGATAATATGGTAAAAACAGTCGATAACACTGCTGCCACAGGTCCTTATTTTAACCAGAGCGGCGGTACAACGGTTTTAGAAAACGGTACTGTGCTGGACTTTGTCGATGCAGGCTATATATCGGGCGGCAGCCTTATATTGGATAATACATCTGAAATTCATCATTTAACAGGTTCAATGACAACCGACGGAACAAATAACCCTTCGGGAGATACCGGAGATGTCCTAACATCGGGCTTAATTGATTCAATGAATGACCAAATGGTAATGAGCAATCATCAAATTGGCGGGAATTTCTTGGTTATCAACAGCTCTTATCTTGATCCTGCGGGCAATCCGATAGTGGGTGACGCTCAAGCTGATTTTAAAATTGATGTTTACGGAAGAAGTATAGCAACCGGTGGTTCCGATAAATACACAATTGCAGGCGGCATAGAGGCAACGGACGGGCTTTCAAACGCAACAATTCATATTGCTGACTGGAATTTATTGGGCGATGTGTTCGGTAAGGATGCCCCGATAGACAGATATATCCCGATAAGCGTATTTAATGCAAGCAGTTATGCAAGCAATGTAATGTTCGGCTCAACCGATAAAGAAATTAAAACACCTATCGGATATTATGCGCTAAATTCTTCGGGTAGCGGGCAATACGGTTTGGAGTTAATGAGATACAATCCTGAAGTTTTCCGCGGTCAGGTTGCAACAGTAGCTCAATATGCCAATCAAATATATATAGGAAATATGTTATTTGACCATGTTGATTTGGTAAATCAAAGAGAGCTCATAGCGCAAGGTGACGCCAACAAACACGCGGCTGAGATTCCCCAATTTGCTCCTTACCAATACAATAAAGAAGATGGCGGCGTTTGGGTTAAATCATATGGTATTTTTGAAAATATCAACATGTCTGAACATTTTGATGTTAGAAACTATGCTTACGGCGCTTTAATTGGTGCGGATTTACCGCAAAAAGAACTCGGCAAAGGCTGGAAAGTTTTGACAACGCTTTATGTTGCTTATAATGGCGGGCATCAAACTTATGACGGTATCGGAATGTATCAAAACGGCGGTCAGGGCGGTATTATGGGTACATTTACAAAAGGCAATTTCCTAACATCATTATTGGCATACGGCGGCGGATATGGAAACATTATGCATATTGACCAAATAAACACCCAAGATACAACAGGTAACTGGTTTGCGGGCGTTGCTTCAAAATCTGCATACAACTTCAAACTTCCCTGGGATTTGTACTTGCAGCCGAATTTCATGGTTATGTATAACGCCTTCGGAAAACAGAACTGGAGCACCCAATACGGTGAAATGACAATGGCATCAGGCATGTTAAACGGCTTGAATGTTGCGCCGGGCTTAAATTTAATTTGGAACAAGAAAACATTCTCAATTTATGCTACAACTCAGCTGGTATTTAATATTTTGGGCGGTACGGACGGCCATGCGGGCAATGTTGATCTTCCAAGCTTGAGGATGAATAACACCTATTTTGAATACGGCCTTGGTTTTAAAAAATCCTTTACGGACAGATTTTCAGCCTATTTACAGGCAACAGCCCGTGCAGGCGCAAGGCTTGGGGGTGCTGTTCAAGGCGGCTTAGAGTGGAGATTTTAATTTCCCAATTGGAATAATTAAAAAAGAGGGTTCAACCCTCTTTTTTTTAATATTAATAACCGTTTTCTTCCCATTCTCTTACGCGAAACTCTGCGCCTATATTTTGGGCTATTTTTCGGCACTTTTCAATATCTATTTGATAATTTTTATATCCCGAAACAACGCTTAGGGTTGTGGGGATGCCTGCTTTGACGCATTGCGACGCAAAATCAAGCATTGCGCCGTAAGCATTTTTAATTGTGGGGCGCGAAATTTCATTATAAAGCGCCTCATCTTGCGCATTTAAACTTATTGAAATTTCATCAACAAGCCCTTTAAGTTCTTGCGCCACATTTTTTTTAAACACAGCGCCGGCATGGCCGTTTGTATTTATGCGTATTTTTGTGTCCGGCATGTTTTCTTTTATATATTTTGCAACCGCTTTAACTTCTTCAAGTTTTAAAAGAGGCTCCCCGTACCCGCAAAAAATGATGTCAGATTTAATTTCAGAGCGTTTTTCTTGTAACTGCTCAATAACATCATCTGCCTTAACATTATCTTGTGCCAGCCAAAGCGAAGCGCCTTTGACGTCGTCTTTTATGTCCCTTATGCAGAAAAGACACCTGTTTGTGCAGGCATTTGTTATGTTAATATATGTTTTACCGTCTAAAAAATACACTAAATTGTTGCTCATACAACAATTGTCGCATATAAATAATTTAAGACAACCTAAGCGCTTTTAAGCTGTTTTTCCAATTCTTGACCTATTTGAATTGTTAAATCCATCACTTGATCTTGAGTCCAATCAGGGTGTTTTTTGTGAATTGCGTCGTAAATATCTTTTAAAAAGTCGGCAAAATCTCTGTTTTCTTCAAAAAATTCATTAAGGGCAGCTACATCCTTTGCTATATTTGCTTGGGTTTTAGGGTCCAGAGGATGTTTAACATCAATTGCCGAGCGCCCTATAACTGCCAGAGGGTCTTTTCTTAAGTCTGTTTGTGGAGTGATGTCTTCTGGATTTGGGGGGCTTGGAACTTCCGCAGTTTCTTGCGGTTTTTGCTGGCTTTTGCCTATTGGTTTTTGTGGTTGAATAGGCTTGTTACTATCGTCTATATTTGGCATCTTTACTCCAATATCAAAATTGTTCGTGTTTATTTCTTGTTATATAAAACATGGCAAAAAAAATTTTTGCTAGTATATTTAAAAAATATATACTATATTTTAAAACTAAAATAAATAATTTGTCAAATATAAGCCACGGCAAGGGTCTTCAAAAAAGAATAAAATTTACATTTCTTCATAATATATATAAAATATATTAAGAAATATTAAATACTCTAAAAATTTTGTAATAAAGGGGCAAAAAAAATCCCCTTGTCGAGAGAGAAATAGAAGGGGCGAGAATATTTAAAATGAATTTTTTTAAGTTTAACCACTATCTGTTACTTGCAGATAAAATTCATAACGGCTTTATTATTAATAGCAATCAATTCCATTGAGCTCCAAAAATCTTCAGGGCTTAAAGTTGATTTACTGTCCAAATTTACAGTAACTTTTTCCTGATAAATTTGTGCAAGCCTGATATCTATACTGTCTTTTGCCTTGATTGCCATTTTCAATCCTTTCACTTACACTTATATAAAAAATATATACGAGCCCGAATTTCAACTATGTCTTTTTTTGTTACATTTATTTACAATTCTGATAAAGGCTCCACCATGCACTGTTTTTTTATTTTATATTTTTTATCTTAAATTATCTTTGGCAATTTCTGCCGCCCCTGAAACTTTATATATAATATATATTCTTTCTTAAGCACGAATTTATTTTTTAGTATAAAAGGAGATTTTTTATGACAACATTAATTGATGCCCTGAGAGCCAACCTTCCCGCAAGGCCTTTTGCAGAAGATACTCAGCAGGCTTTTAGTTCTACCTATGACAGAATGTGGGAAAACGCTTTGCACGAAGCGCGCCACAAAGGCGGCAAAATAGAGGGTCGAAATTTTTATGACAAAAACGGCAACCAGTTAGTTTTATTTGAAGAGAATGAAAACGGTTTTGTCGAAGAAGTGTTTGACGAAAAAGGTAACCATGGCAAGATTGAGCGCGAATATGACGAAAACGGCAGGGCTATATTAAAAAGAGGTTCCGGATACGACAGCAAAAACAATATATATTACGAGTATTATGATACAAACGGAAACACGTCTTTTGATGAAGTAAATATTTACCGTCTTGAAGAAGGCATGACAGAAGCTGATTTTGCCCAGGTTGAGCCTGAAAGCTACAAAAAGTCGGTAGATGAAAATTTCCAAGAGTATGACTTGAAAAAAGAAGATACCCCATGCGGCGATACTTCCCATTACCTGCCTTACGATACAATAACAGGCGAAGTGCAAAGCAGCCTGGGGCATGATATTATAAAATTTATAAGCAATTTATTTAAGTAAAATCATTTGTTATAGTTAAATGGGGCTTTAAGCCCCATTTTTTTGCTATAAAAGTTCAATGTCTGATTTTCTTTCAATATTATCCTTGACACTTTGTATAAATGCCTTGGCCTCAGGCGATGCGTGAGTCCAATCCACGGCGCAAATGCCTCTTTGAACCCATACCAGTTCTTTAAAGAAAGTGTATTGGGAATTCATTGCTTTAACTTTAGAATCCAAATATATTTTCTGTGCGTCAACAACCTGTGCAATAGGCGCTTCGCCCTTTAAATACATATCTTTAACCCTGTGATAGTTTTCACCCGAGGTGTAACTTGCTTTGTAATTTTTTTCTATGCTGAAATACCCTGCAAGAGCTTTATTTATCGTGTCTCTGATGTGTTGTTCGATAGCTGTTTTTACTTCTTTTTCATAAAGTTTCAATTCTTCTTTTTCAGCCTTTACTCTTCCTATTTCGGCAATTTTTGTACCGCCTTCAATAGGAGTCCACTGGGCAAAAATTCCTATTCTTCCGTTTGTTGCGGCGGGCGTGCCCATATTTATAGAGCCTAAGCCCGGTATTGTGACTGTTGAAGGTCCTCCAAATTCACGGTTCATCAAAGAAGTGTATTCCAAAGAAAGTTTTGCATCAGGCAAAATAAACTTTTGATAATACATGCCTGATTCATAATCTTTAATTTTGATTGCAGCCCTTAGTTTTGCCAATTCAGGCGCTACTCTGTAGGCTTCTTCAACAAGCATTTGTGTGAATTTTTCCAAAGAATTTGCGGTTGTTACGTAATCTATAATATGAATTTCGCTTGTATAAAAAGCCGGGTCATTCGCCTTAAGCGGCGCAAGTTCAAAACTAACAGCCTGGTCTTTATATAAAATTTTGTTGATTCCTATTTTCAAATTGTTCAATTCCGCTTTCATATCAAGCAGGCTTTGTTCGCTTACGCTTAATTGGGCTGCCCACCTTAGGGCTTCTTCCTGTCCGCATTTTCCCATTTGTTCCCTAACGCGCGCTATTGCAAGGTTTTCGCGTGATTCTTTTACGTATTCGCGCTGCACATTTATCATATTTTCAAGCATAAGAACATCTATATACATAAGTGCAATGTCAATTCCCATTGCCTGTTCTTTTAATGTGGTTTCGTATTTTGAAAAATCCACCATCTTCTTTTTAATCAAAATGTTGGTAACAAGGGCGGGAGAATATATAACCTGGTCAATTCCCATTTTAAAAACACCTGTTTTTTCGGGAATTGAAAGCTTTACGGTTTGGGCATAATCATGGTCATATTGCTGATAGCCCAAAGTTACGCCGAAGCTTGGCAAATAGCGGAGTATGGCAGCTGCTGACGCCCTTCTTGCAGCTTTAATCAAGATTCTTTTTCTTTCTATATCTAGGTTGTTATCGTAAAGTTCATTAAAAACGGCGGAAAGGCTGAGCACTTCAGGTTTTTTGCTGGTAATCACTTCAGCATTGTTTAAAATCCTAAGGTGTGGTTCCCACCCTATGGCTTCCGCCGTATCGCTGTTTATATAGAGAATTTGATCTTCGTAAAATTTAACTTTAGTAGGTTTTGAAGGCGTTCCGTTTAAAACACCCTTAATGCTGAAAGAGGTAAATTCTGCAATTTTGCGATCCAAATCCAGTGCACCCGTTCCTAACAGCACTCCATTAACAACATCTTCTCTGCCGACAGTTGAAAATGTAGGTATTTTTGATGCATTGAAGCTTGAAATCAAGCTTTTGCGCTCATCTTCGCTTAAATTGAATAACGGTGACAAAATAACCGCATCGTATTTAGATTTTACTTCATTTACAACAGAGTCAAGATTTTTATTGCTGACAACCACTATCCCTAAATTTACGCCGGGCACTTTTTCTTGAATTTCTTTTGTCCAATCTTTTTTGGTTTTGTAAAAACTTTCATTCATTAAAAATGCGACACTGTTGAAATTAAACAAGCGTTTAAACATCATAACGCTTTTAGCACTTTGTTGTATCGGGTTAAAAAATCCGTCGCCAAAGTCACGAAGCCCGTATTGATCTATCGTAACTATAAATTTTTTCTTATTTGTAAGAGTGTTCAAATATTTTGTGGATAAATAACCAAGAGAAATTATAACCTTGGCGTTCGAATTTAGGGCTTTATTGCTTGCAATTTTAGCACCTGCTTCTGTCCAATTGCCCACGAACACATTGCTTTTTGAAAAAGACGGCTTGAAATCGGGAGCGGTTAATTTTGTGATAGCTTTTTGAAAATGCCCCAAAACCACTTCATTTTTATCTGAAGGGCCGTCAAAAACAAAAGCGTATGTCATAACAGGCGCGTTAGGCACATATTTTAACGCTTTAATGTCCTTTTCGCTTACGCTTCCCAAAACGGTTTGCGCAAATGCCAAAGTTGAATTGAATGCCATTACAAATAGCACTAAATAGATGATTATTTTTCTCATATTCTCCTCACTAACAAACTAATAGACAGTATCTTTATAATATTTTGAAGTAAAATTAAGGGCAAAACTTTTAGTTTTTTAAAAACGCCCAAAGCCTGATTTTTATCTTAAAACGGGCTTTTTACCCTTTACAATTTTTAATATTTCGTTTGGTCATTTGTTTAATATAATATATTGCAAGTTATATTTGTGGTAGTATTTCTTTATGTTGCTGGATGATAATACAAAAAACCAAACTCTAACGAAAAGGAAAATTATAAATGCTGCAATTAAACTTTTTGCACTTAAGGACTTTGCTTCCGTAAGTACACGGGAAATTGCAACAACTGCGGGTGTTAATTTAAGCTTAATTTCGTATTATTTCAAAACAAAAGATAAGCTGTATTCTTCAATTGTTGAAACAATAAGCACCTACGGGCTTGAGTATCTTACACCCGAAATAAAAGCCGCAGCAGGTTTGTATAAAATGAAAAAGGAAGAAAAAATTGAACTTTTTCGCAGCCTTTTGCATAAATACATAGATTTTATTTATTCTGAAAGAGTGCCGGATAATTTCATAATTTTAATGCTTAAAGAGCAAACCATTTCAAATTCAAAATATGGGGAGCTATACCGTGCCAAAAGCCAGGTGTTGTATAGTAATTTGAGGAATATACTCTCTTCTATAACAGACAGAAGAAGCGATGACCCTGTTTTGGTTTTAGAAGTTTGTGCCCTTGTGGGGCAGATTTTATCTTTTAAATTGATGAGATGTATTTCTTTTGAAGGCTTAGGGCGCAAGGAATATACGTGTGAAGATATCACAAGAATAAAAAAACTTCTGCACGGGCAAATTAATTCAACCTTAATAAGGCTTAATATAATCAGATAGCAAAATTATTTATTTTTATGATTTATAATATTGCTAGGAAAAGGAGATTGTAATATGAATGTCCAGGGCACTAATTTTTTTAATAAACAGGTTAATTTTAAAGCTTTTTCGGATAACAAAAGCAGTACGGAAAACAAAAAAGGCCCAACTTTTTTGGATGTTGTTACAACAAGTGCGAAAAATTCTGCCGACTTAAACGATACAATTGAAGTTCCAAGAACCATCTTTAAAGGCTATTTAAGTTTTATGGCAGGCACGGCCTTAGGGGCCCTTGCTCCTTTAGCAAAAAATAGAAAATATCTTTCTAAAGGCCTTAATATTGCAGCAAGTGCTTTAGCGCTTTTGGGTACATATTTTTTTGTAAGGCCGTATGTTATAAAAGATGCCAACCCCAAAAAGCAGGCGGGGCTTGACACTAAAGCCGATATTAAATGTTGTGAAGCGTGCGCTTCAGAAAAGATTTCCGAAAAAGAACAAACATCAGATGTGCCCGTAAAAACACCTGTAACCCAATAGCTGCCTAAAACTCCAGATAACGGCAAAGAAGTTAAGGCGCTAGCTCCTTAAAAAGCTTATAAAAAAGCGTTTTTAATTTTTAATATCAGGGTTTAGCCTTACAATTGAAGCATTTAAAGAGATTGCCACCATAAGCCAAATTAAATAAGGTATTTGCAAAATTGCCGCTATCTTTGAAACTTTATAAAAAACAAAAATCATTAAAAGAACGCAAAAAGCAAGCGCAATGCACACAAAAAGTGCTGATTTTATTTTTTTGTAAATAAAAAATATCGGAGACCAAATTAAATTTAAAAAAAGTTGTAGAATAAAAATAGCAACAGCATAAATTTTATAAAAAGAGCTTGGCGAAAACAGTATCATTAAAAAAGATACCAGCATTAAAAAGTAAAGCAGCCCCCAGACCCACCTAAAAACAAAAGCAGGCGGTGTGAAGGAAGGTTTCTTCAGATTTTTATAAAAACTGTTTTCGTGCATATTGTTTTCTAACATAAATTTATTTTTTTTGAATTGCTCTTTTTATTTTCTTATTATACAATTATTTTAATAAGGTAAAATATGAAACGTTTTTTAACTTTTATTTTAATATTATTTTTTTTAGCGCCGCAAAGCGCTTGTTTTGGGCAAAGCGAAGATGATGTAACACCTCTTTTGAAATGGCGTATTCAAAAATACAGGTTTTCAAAGGGCGCTACCGCTTTTATAGTTGCGACGCATGCAGGCAGAATAGATGTTGTTGAAAGCCTTTTAGATAAAGGGCTTGACCCGAATGAAAAATATAATGAAATACCTATTGCTTTTATACCCATTTATTTTAAACAGTCACAAATTTTGGAACTGTTGCTTAAAAAAGGGCTTAATCCAAATACTTCATATCTTGGCGAAACCATATTATATTTTTCAATATCGCAAAAAACGCTTCCTTGTGTTAATGCTTTAATAAAATATAAGGCAAATATTACGGATGAGGTTTTGGGTGATACGCCGCTTAATCATTCAATCAGAAAAAAGCAGCCCGATATTGTGAAAGCGCTTTATGAAGCAGGGGCAGTGCAGAATGACAAAACGCACAAACTGCTTTCCAGGAAAAAATATAAAGATTATAAAGCAATTTTTGAAAATTAATTGGAGAGGTGTCCGAGCGGTTTAAGGTGCAAATCTCGAAAATTTGTGCGGGGGAAACTCTGCCGCGAGTTCGAATCTCGCCCTCTCCGATTATTTAATTCAGAAATACAAATTTAAAACATGCTTTTGTTGATACCAAATAATCCAGAAGTGCTAAAAACGGCTATAATATTCAAAAAACTAAGGCATTTCTCTATTCTGCAATACATATGCAGCACAGCCCGAACCCCCGTCAGATGAAGTTGAATCGCATGGTCTATGGTCATTAACGCCCCAGGGTTCAATATTAAAATTGCCATTTTTCTTAATCAAGTGCACATAAAAGAAATCTTTTCCCATCATATTCGGGCCGCGTGACCCGTTTACATCAGTCATAATGTATCCGCATATTCCCGTTAAATCTCCCCAAACGTCCGAACAAGAAGGATTACTGTAAAAGCCCAATACGGCACCGTTCGGCAAAGCCATTGCAGGTGCATTATCCGGAACCCAATTTTTAGATTTATTGTTATAAAAGAAATATTTAGAAGCTGCAAGGTTGTAAAAAGTGGCTGTCTTTATATTCTTTAGCACTTTTGCATAACTATCCCGCAAGGTCTCACTGTTGCTTCTGTCCAAATTACCCAAGTCAGCATTAAGAAGCATTGTAGCATGTGTTATATTGGAATAAGCGGTTTTCCATTTCACATGCCCCTCTTTGTTGTTGGTATTTTTTATAATCACCGGTATTGTTAGCGCTGCCACAACTCCTATTATAGCCAGCGTTATTAAGACTTCAGCCAATGTAAATCCGTTTTTATTCGTTGTTCGTTTTTTATTACCCATAATCCTGTCACGTGCTACAACTATGTTATATAATTGATTATACCATATTTATTGCAAAAAACAATAAGGAATAAAATTTTATGTATGCTAATCAGCAGGCATGCTATCTTAAGCTTTTTATATAATAATCGTATGATACTTCGGGGTTATCCCACCCGTTATATACCTCACGGGTTTCACTATGGCTGTATCGGAATCCTAATTTTTTGTGAAATTGCAAAGACCCATCTCGCACAGGGCATGCTTCAATGAAAATAATTTCAGGGCTGTGTTTTTTTAAGTACTCTTCAAGAACCCTGTACAATTCAGTTCCAACTTTTTTGTATAACCGGTCTTCTTTTTTAGGCCTATTTTTGCTGTAAGAATATCCTTTTATTGGCGAATCATAGTCGCAGCGGTATTCTCTATAAACGTTTGCGTAATTATTTATAGCAACAGAAACATGGTTGTGTTCACGTTTATCTGCAATAATATATCCGATATCATCAAATTCTTCATCTGTCATTAATACATGTATAATTCCGTCTTCAGGGGTTTTAGACGGGGGTTCATCAAAAATAAATGCATGACCCGACGCAGGGTTGCCGTCTTTATCCTGAAGATTTGCTTTTCCATAATATTGATAACCTTTTTCCGTAATTTCTTTCGGTATTTGGGCGGGTATCGGGTCTGTTCCGTTTATTCCGCATATTTCGTTTGAATTTTCGTTAAGGCTGCCTTTAAAATTTATAACAGGCACAAAATATGGAACAGATTCAATTCCGCAATTTTTAGCACTAAGAACCTTAACGGCGGGGGCACTGTTGCCCTTGGCCTTATACCTAATTGTGTTTAGTTGGGCTTGGTTTAGCGCGGCAAGCTTCATTTTCTTCCTTTAGTTGGTCTAAAATACAATAGTATAAAACCCCGGAAATATTTTTTTTGTTTTTAAATAGCAGCGCCAAGACGGTTGATGCCGAAATTGAATATTGCAACATAATTTAAAATAGTTTAATCCTGTTCGTTATCAGAATAATACAAATTCTTTTTAACGTAAATTTTATTTCCAAAAGATAAAAGCGCCGAGCGCACAAGCTTTGTAATAGCGGTTATTTTTGTGGCACTGTTAAATTTTGAAAAGTCCCTTGTGCAAAAAGTTGCCTTAAGGGCGTTTTCAAGCTCCATGCAAAAAAAGTTATACGCAACATCCAAAGAATACTGGTGCATTTGCATTTTAATAAGGCTTGCAATTTCGCTTATGCTTAAAACCTGTTTCAAAATTCCTATAACCATAAGGTATATTATGTGGTCTTTGTTATATTTTTTGTTGTTCGGCGGCGGAATTATTTTTTGTTTTACATAGTTATTCACCATAGTTGATGTTATGAATTTTTCATCCCCCGGAATTTCAAACTCAGACAAATAAATTCCCAACAGTTCTGTTAACTGGTCAGCATACAGTGGAATTGGGGGTAAATCCTCATATCTGGGGCATTTATAATGCATTACTTTTTCAACATATTCAACACGTTCGTCAATTTTGCCTTGTTTCATAATTCATAGCTTATATTATAAGTTTTTGAATGTCAACGGTTAAAATTTTAACAAAACGACTTGACACAGTTTTATTTACGAGCTATCATAGTTTTGACAAACAAACTGTCAGACAAGGATTATAGAGGGAAAAAAAGTGTCCTACATAACAATAAATACAGATAAATGTAAATCCTGCTATCTTTGCATTGAAGCATGCCCAAAAAAACTTATTGTAAAATCCGACGTTGCAGGTAAAACCGGCAACAATTTAGTTTGTTTTAAGGATAACGATAATCAATGCACAGGCTGTGCCTTTTGCGCCTTAAGTTGTCCGGATTTAGCCATAGTTGAGGTTGTAAAATGACAGATAAAATTCTTTTAAAAGGAAATTATGCAATAGCGCAGGCAGCCGTTAAAGCAGGCTGTGAGTGCTATTTTGGCTATCCAATAACTCCCCAGACAGAAATAGGCGAATATTTATCTAAAGCCCTGCCTAATCTTAAGAAGGGCTATGTTTGCGCGGAAAGCGAAATTGCCGCGATTAATATGGTTTTGGGGGCTGCATCAACAGGCGCTAAAGCCATGACCTCGTCATCTTCATGCGCAATAGCACTTATGCAAGAAACCCTCTCATACGCAGCAGCAGATGAGCTTCCCATGGTTTTGATAAGCGTAATGCGTGCAGGACCGGGCTTGGGGTATATTTATCCTTCGCAAGGGGATTACAATCAGGCAGTTACGGGCGGCGGCAACGGAGATTACAGAACTGTTGTTTTAGCGCCTTCAAATGTTCAAGAATGCATAGATTTCACATATCGTGCATTTTATTTGTCACAAAAATATAAAAACCCGACCGTTGTTCTTTTGGACGGGCTTTTAGGGCAGATGATGGAGCCTGCGGTTTTGGGCGAATATCCTTATGAAGATTTTGATGTTTCAACCTGGGCGCTAACAGGCGCACACGGCAGAGCATCACGCGCCATACGTTCTTTGGAAATTGATGAAAGAAAGCAGAATAAAAATGTTTATAAGTTATTTGAAAAGTATGCCCTTATAGAAGAAAAAGAAACATCGTTTGAAGAGCAAAATACGCAGGATGCCGAAATTTTACTTACGGCATTCGGCTCTATGACAAGAAATATTAAAGCTGCCGCAAAAAATCTTATGCAAAAAGGCATTAAAGTTGGCATTTTTAGGCCCATTACGCTTTACCCTTTTCCGCACCAAAGGCTATATGAACTTTCCAAAACCGTTAAAAATATTGTAGTGGTGGAAATGAATATGGGGCAGATGACGCGTGATGTTAAACTGGCTGTTGAAGGACAGGCAAAAGTGCACCATATAGGGCGTCCCACGGGCGAATGGCTTAGTGTCGAAGAAATAGAAGAAGCGACAATCAATTTGATGGAAAAAAATTATGCAAACGTTTAAAATACCAAAATCAATAAAAGAAAATATGAGATTTACATTTTGCGCAGGCTGTGACCACGGGGTTGCAATAAGGCTTGTGGCAGAACTTTTGGACGAATTAAATTTAAGGGAAAAAACCATAACGCCTGCATCTGTCGGCTGTTCCGTTTTTTTATACGATTTTCTTGAGGTGGATTGCCTGGAAGCTCCGCATGGCAGGGCACTGGCTTGCGCCACAGGCATTAAGCGTGCAAAACCCGATAAATTCGTGTTCGCCTATCAAGGTGACGGCGATTTTGCCTCAATCGGGCTTGGGGAATCAACCCATGCGGCAATAAGGGGCGAAAATTTATCTTCTATTTGCATAAATAACACGCTTTTTGGTATGACGGGCGGGCAAATGGGGCCCACAACACTTATGGGGCAAGTGACAACAACTTCACCAAATGGCAGAAACCGCGAATACCACGGGTTTCCGTTTAGGGCGGCAGAGCACATAGCGCTTTGTGAAGGCACTGCATTTAGCGCAAGAGTGGCGTTATATAATCCTGTGGAAATCATGAAAGCAAAAGCCGCAATTAAAAAAGCGTTCGAAGTTCAATTAAAGGGGCTTGGCTTCGGTTTTGTTGAAATACTTTCATCCTGCCCCACCAATTGGAAAAAAACACCCGTGCAATCGCACGAATATATAAAAGAAGAATTAACCAAAACTTTTCCCTTGGGAGTGTTTAAGGACGTACAGAAAGGAACATAACATGGAAAAGAATATTATTATAGCAGGGTTTGGCGGGCAAGGTGTTCTTTTAACGGGCACAATACTTGCAAATGCCTTCATGATGGAAGACAAAAATGTAACGTATTACCCTTGTTATGGGGCTGAAATGCGCGGCGGGGAAGTGAATTGCGAAATTGTTGTAAACGAAGAAGAAGTATCAACAGTCTCCAAACAAGACGCAGATATAGTTATAGCGCTCAATCAGCTTTCTTTTGAAAGATTTATTCCAAAAATCAAAAAAGGCGGTTCAATTATTGTGAATTCGTCTTTAGTTAAAATGTCAAAACCAAGGGCGGATATAAAGTATGTTTTCGCCGCAATAACACATAAAGCAAAAGAACTTGGGGATATTAAAACAACAAACATGATATCCTTAGGGCTTTTAGCGCAGATAGAAAGAATTTCAAAGACAGCACTTGCAAGGGCAATTAAGCATGTTCTCGGTTCAAAATCGGCAAACCTGGTAAAACTTAATATTCAAGCTCTTAGAGTCGGCACAAAGTGCGTGTATCAAAGTTAGGAGCAGAGAATTTTGAGTAAAGGTATTAAAATTTTAGGATTCGATTTCAGTGTACCTGAAAACGTTATAACAAATGATGATTTAGCTAAAATAGTTGAAACAAATGACGAATGGATTGTACAAAGAACCGGCATAAAAGAGCGCAGGGTGGTATCGGGCAGCGAAAACTCCACCACTTTGGCATATGATGCAGCTAAAAAAGTTCTTGAGAAAACAAATATAAATCCGCTTGATATAGGTTTAATAATAGTGGCTTCATCTTCGCCCGATAAGGCCTATCCTTCCGTTGCATGTGAAGTGCAGGCACTTTTAGGGGCAAAAAAAGCTGCTGCTTTTGATATTAAGGCGGCATGTTCCGGGTTTTTATATGCCCTAAGCATTGCAAAAGGTTTTATAAAATCACAAATGTATGAAAAAATTCTTGTTATAGCGTCAGATGCCACCTCAAAATTTGTGGACTGGGATAACCGTTCAACCTGCATACTTTTTGGTGACGGGGCGGGCGCTGCTGTTGTGACGGCGCAGGATAACAAAGATGATATTGTTGAGATAAATTTATCAAGCCGCGGGGATAAGGGAGGGCATATTTTCCTTAATATACCTAACAAAAACTGCCCTCTGGTTGAGAAACAAATATGCGAGGATGATTTTCACATAAATATGTCGGGCAGAGAAGTTTACAAATATGTGATGGTAACTATGCCCAAACAAATAAAAGAAACGCTTAAAAAAGCCAATAAAACCATTGCCGATATTGATTATTTTATTCCGCACCAGGCAAATTTAAGGATGATTGAGGCATTGAGCGAAAGGCTTGGGTTTGAGCCTGAAAAAGTAATTACAAATATTGAAAAATACGGGAATATTTCAGCCGCGTCCATTCCGTCCGTCATAACAGAAGGAATAAAAGACGGCAGAATTAAGCTTCCTGCAACAATTCTTGCAAGCGCTTTCGGGGCGGGGATGACCCATGCAAATGTTATTTTGAGTTTAGATGAGGATACGGTTTAATGAATAAAAAAGAAGTTGTAATAACGGGAATGGGCTGCGTTTCACCTTACGGTCCGGGGGTTGAAACTCTGTGGGAAAATGTCAAAGCGGGCAAAAGCGGTATCAAAACGCTTACAACTGTTGATATAACAAAACACCTTGTGCATATAGGCGGGGAAGTTCCGCACTTTGACACAGAAGGTTATGTTGACCCGAAGGAAGCAAAAAGGCTTGATAAATTTACACTTTTTGCTATAATTGCGGCGGATGAAGCCCTCAAGGATTCAAAAATAGATATGGCAAAAGAAGACCCGTTCAGGGTTGGCGTTATAATGGGCACAGCCGCGGGCGGGCTTGATACTATATCAAAAAACCACGAAGTTATGCTTGAAAAAGGTTTTTACAAGTGTTCACCCTTTACAGTGCCTATGATGATAGCAAATATACCGTCGGGCAAAATTTCAATGCGCATAGGGTCGCGCGGGCTTTCAAAAGCGGTAAGCACAGCCTGTGCCACGGGCGCGCATTCCATAGGGGATGCCATGCGCTCAATTCAGTGCTCTGATGCCGATATTGTTATTGCAGGCGGCACAGAATCAGGCGTTTGCGATTTTGGGCTGGGTGTTTTTACATCCGCAAGAACGCTTTCAAAGAAAAATGAAGATCCCTCCAAGGCTTCAAGGCCTTATGATGTTGGAAGAGACGGCTTTGTGTTGTCTGAAGGTGCGGCAGCCTTGATTTTGGAAGAAAAAGAGCATGCCATAAAAAGAGGCGCTAAAATATACGCCCAAATTGTGGGCTACGGGCAAAGTTCAGACGCTTATGACCTTGTTGCCCCGGACCCTGAAGGGCGTGGAGCAGAATATGCGGTTAAAGCAGCGCTAAAAGATGCCAATATCGGCCCCGCCGATATAGATTATATAAACATGCACGGCACAAGCACGCATTTGGGCGATATAGCGGAATCTAAAATGGTTGCAAATGTTTTTGGCGGCAGAAATAAAAATAAAAAATTAGCGGTAAGTTCAACCAAGTCTTCAACAGGCCATATGATGGGCGCTGCGGGTGCTGCGGAGGCAATTATTTCAATAAAATCAATAAATGAAGGAATAATTGCACCCACAATAAACCTTGAAAACCCAGACCCCGAGGTTGCAGATTTAAATTATACACCGCTTGTTGCCCAAAAACGTAATGTAGATTATGCGCTTTCAAACTCTTTCGGGTTTGGCGGGTGCAACGCGGTTTTGGTGTTTAAAAAATTTAGCGCGTAACGGCTTTTTAAAAAATCTACACAGAGCGGATATTTAGAATATGGGTTTTAATGTGGTTTTCAATGCCATTAAGGCATTTTGGCACATTTGGGTTATCAACAACATCAAAACAAAAAAACGACTCTATACCCTGCATTCCCACATATTGCTGAAGTTTATGCAGCGGAAGAAGCATATCATCTGCACTTTTGCCTTCAAAGAAAGAATTAGGCTGTTCAAAAGCCTCTTTTGACGGGTTGCAGGTTATTGAAAACATATATTTTTTGCCCTTCATAAGCCCGCCTTCCCCGTAAGATGCAGAACCCACATAAAAAACGCCGTAGCGATACACATCATCAAAATATTTTTTAAAAATCCAGGGTATTGAAAACCAATTCATGGGGCTTTGGAATATGATAACATCCGCCCATTTGAATTTTTCTATTTCTTCATCAACGTCATAGCCTTGTTCTACAATGGTTGTGCGCACGTCATTTCCGGGCGACACCACTTCTATAATTTTGTCAAAAAGGGTTTTATTCAATCTTCCTTCAGCAAAAGGATAATATTTATGCCCGTTTAACACAAAAAAATTCATAACTAAAGATTATTAAAAAGTTGCATTAATTTTATCCCCTGATAGTAGGATTTTTTGAATTTATGATATTAGCACCTTAGAACTTTTTTAATCTGCAAGGGGGATAAAAAAATTATCTGTTGCAGTAAAATTTAGAAATAGTATGTATTTTTGTATTGTTAATTGCCCTAAAAAAATTATTAATAGTGCATAAATCGTGATAAAAATCATTATATTAAGTTCTGTAAACCCTTAAGAATTAGTACTTGACAAATATGCATAACTAGTTTATTCTATTAAATAAGGAAATAAATCACGATTAAAAAGGAGAAAAATATGCCGAAAGCAAAAGTAAAAGCGGACAAGAAACTTATTGTTGATACGCCAGAAGCACTTGAACTTTTAATTCAAAGAGTTAAAAAAGCTCAACAAATTTTTGCAACTTATACGCAAGAAGAAGTTGATGCTATTTTTAAAGCCGCTTCAATTGCGGCAAACAAGGCAAGAATTCCTCTTGCTAAAATGGCTGTGGAAGATACAGGCATGGGCATTGTTGAAGATAAAGTTATCAAAAACCATTTTGCTTCAGAATATATTTATAACAAACATAAAAATGCCAAAACCTGCGGCATTATAGAAGTTGATAAAACAAACGGTATTAAAATAGTGGCAGAGCCTCTGGGCGTTATTGCGGGCATTATACCCACCACAAACCCCACATCAACCGCCATTTTCAAGGCTTTAATCTGTCTTAAAACAAGAAACGCAATTATATTTTCCCCCCACCCGCGGGCTAAAGCCTCAACAATCGCGGCAGCCAAGGTTGTTTTAGACGCCGCAGTTGAAGCAGGCGCGCCGCAGGATATAATAGGCTGGATTGATACTCCCTCCATTGAACTTTCAAACATACTTTTGCACCATCCGCTTGTAGATTGCATTTTGGCAACGGGCGGCCCCGGCATGGTGAAGGCTGCTTATTCTTCGGGAAAACCTGCTCTGGGCGTGGGCCCGGGGAATGTTCCCGCAATTATTGATGAAACAGCAGACGTTAAAATGGCGGCAAATTCTATTTTGATGTCAAAAACCTTTGATAACGGGATGATTTGCGCTTCAGAACAGTCAATAATTGTGGTAGATAAGGTTTATGATGCTGTCAAAGAAGAGCTTGAATACCGCGGAGCCTATATTTTAAAAGATAAAGAAGAAAAGAAGGTTGCAAAAATTATTTTGAGCGAAGAAGGAAGCGTCAACTCAAAAATTGTGGGGCAAAGTGCTTATACAATTGCAAATTTGGCGGGCATTAAAGTTCCCAAAGACACTAAAGTGCTTGTCGGCGAAGAAAAAAGCACAGATGTTTGCAACCCGTTCGCGTATGAAAAGCTTTCGCCCATAATTGCCCTGTATTGTGCAAAAAGTTATGAAGAAGCCGTTGATATTGCCCACAAACTTGTTTTACTGGGCGGTGCGGGGCACACTGCGGCGTTATACACGGATGCAAAAGTGCAGAACAGAATTGATTATTTTGCAAAAAAAATCCCCACAGGCAGGCTGCTCATTAATTCGCCCTCATCCCATGGCGCTATCGGCGATATATACAATTTTAAGTTAGAGCCGTCTTTAACCTTGGGCTGCGGTTCTTGGGGCAGAAATTCGGTGAGCGAAAATATCGGTGTTGAACATTTGTTAAATTATAAAACAGTAGCTGAAAGGAGAGAGAATATGCTTTGGTTTAGGGTTCCGCCTAAGGTTTATTTTAAAAGAGGTGCGGTTGATTTGGCGCTTCGTGAACTTGAAGGTAAAAAACGTGCGTTTATTGTAACAGACAGGTTTTTGTTTAATTCTGGAGCAATTCACAGTATCACAAATGTTTTAGATGAAATAAATATTGACTATCAAATTTTCTTTGATGTTAAACCCGAGCCTGCTTTATCCACAATTAATCAAGCGTTAGATATAATAAGGCCTTACGAGCCGGATGTAATTATAGCACTTGGCGGCGGTTCACCCATGGACGCTGCAAAAATTATGTGGCTGATGTATGAACAGCCCGACACTGTTTTTGAAGATATTTCAATGAGGTTTATGGATATAAGAAAAAGAATTTGCAAAATTCCCGATTTAGGCAAAAAAGCCATGATGGTTGCAATTCCAACAACATCAGGCACAGGGTCTGAAGTTACGCCTTTTTCTATTATCACAGATGACGATACACATGTTAAATATGCAATTGCAGATTACGCCCTAACGCCTAATATGGCAATAATTGACCCTAATTTTGTTGACGGCATGCCAAAAGGCCTTACGGCAGCATCGGGGATTGACGCTTTGGTTCACTCTGTGGAAGCTTACGTATCTGCCCTTGCAACGAATTTCACAAATTCAAATGCCCTTGAAGCAACAAAATTGGTGTTCAAATATTTGCCGCGTTCTTACAAACAGGGCGCAAATGACCCTGCTGCAAGAGAAAAAATGCATTATGCCGGCACAATTGCAGGCATGGCGTTTGCCAACTCTTTCTTGGGGCTTTGCCACTCAATGGCTCACAAACTGGGTGCAGCATTTAACATACCGCATGGGGTTGCGAACTCTTTATTAATTAACCATGTTATCAAATATAACGCAACCGATTGCCCCAAAAAGCAGTGCACCTTCCCTCAATATAAGTTCCCGAATGCAAAGGCTAAATACGGCCAAATTGCAGACGAATTGAAATTGGGCGGCAAAGATGACGATGAAAAAGTGCAGCTTTTAATTGACGCTATTACAAAATTGAAAAAAGAGGTTAATTTGCCTATGTCAATTAAAGAATTTGGGGTTAGCAAAAAAGATTTTGACGCCAAATTAGACACGCTTGTTGAACTTGCTTTTGATGATCAATGCACAGGCGCAAACCCTGCTTATCCTTTGATGAGTGAAATCAAACAAATCTTTATTGACGCTTATGATGGTAAAATTTAGATTCTTGAGGGTTTAAAATGAAAGACGCACTGGGTGATAAAGTTATTAAAAGATTAACACTCTATCATTGTATTTTGACCGAGTATATTGAAGCAGGGCTTGAATTTATTTCAAGCCCCCAGATTTCGGAATTGTTGAATATAGACGATTCGCAAGTGCGCAAAGATATAAAATTAGTTAACAACACGGGCAAATGCAAGGTGGGCTATAATGTTAAAACCTTGAAAGAATCAATTGAAAACACTTTGGGCTTCAAAAAAAATAAAGATGCATTTATAGTGGGTGCGGGCAATTTAGGCACAGCGCTTATAAAATATGATAATTTTGCAAATTACGGGCTTAATATCCTTGCAATGTTTGATAATGACCCCCTTAAAGTTAATTCAACGGTTAACAACAAGCAGGTTTTTCATATTTCCCAATTGCCTGATTTAAAAAACAGGCTGAATGTTGAAATTGCTATTTTAACCGTGCCAAGAAAATGCGCGCAGGAATGCGCGGAGTTTTTGGTTAATTGCGGAATAAAATATATTTGGAATTTCACACCCAGAGTGTTAAAAGTTCCAAAAAATGTGCAGGTTTGGAATGAAAACCTAATCGGCCATTTTTTACAATTTACCGTAAATAATAATGTTAAAAATGATGCTTGAAACCGGCTTTGTATAAGAAATGCTTGTTTGAGCGCAACAAGGTGCAAAATTTTGCCCTTGAATTAAAAATATTGAAAAGTTGTAGTAAAATAATATGTGAGGTAAAATGAAACAAATTGAAGTCAAAGTTTGCTTGGGAACCACCTGTTTTGTTATGGGGGCTTCCAATCTTCAGGAATTAATAGAAATTGTTCCTAAGAAATATGAAAATAAGGTGATTGTAGAAGGAAGCCCGTGCCTTGGTTTATGTTCAATAAACTGGGAATATTCCAAAGCCCCTTATGTTAAAGTAGATGATCAAATAATTAAAGAAGCCACTGTTGAAAAAGTCCTGAGCGCAATAGAGGGAAAAATTAACCAAAAATGAGCAACAATTCAAATTCAATCCACTTGAAAAAAGAAATACTAATAAGGCTTGTAAAAGCTTTCTTTTCAGATGATTTTGAAGAAAACACGCGTCTTATCGCTTTTGATATGCGCCCAAAAGGTTCAGACGTTCCTTTCAGGTGCTGTATTCATAAAGAAAGGGCAATTTTAAAAGACAGGGCAATTGCAGGGCTTGGGTTTTCAATTGAAGAAGATGACGAGAGAAGATCTTTAAAAGATTACGCCAAAGAAGCGCTCAAGCGCGAAAAACCCGAAAAAGAGCCTCTGACTGTTTTGGATGATGCCTGCAAGGGCTGTGTTTCAAACAAAGTATATGTTACAGACCTCTGCCAGGGCTGCGTTGCAAGGCCATGCGAAAGTGTTTGTAAATTCGGTGCAATAAGCATTGTCGGCGGCAAATCAGTAATTGACATTGCAAAATGCAAAAACTGCAAAATGTGCATTCCAACATGCCCTTATAATGCAATTGTAAAAATCACCGTGCCATGCGAAGAAGCATGCCCCGTTGGCGCAATTTTAAAAAACCAGAACGGTTCAACAAAAATTGATTTTGAAAAATGCATAAGCTGCGGCAGATGTGTTGGCGCATGCCCGTTTGGCGCGGTGCATGAAAAAAGCCAGTTAATTGATATTTTAAAAAACATAAAAGGCGGCAAAAAAGTTATTGCAATGATAGCGCCTTCAGTTGCGGGGCAGTTTCCGGGCACAATATATCAACTAAAAACTGCCATGCTAAAAGCAGGCTTTTTTGATGTTTATGAAGTAGCGCAGGGCGCAGATATAACCACAAGAAAAGAAGCCGTTGAATTTAGCGAAAAAATGGCTGAAAACAAACCCTTTATGACAACTTCCTGCTGTGCTGCTTACAATAATTTAGTTGAAAAACATTTAAATGAAATTAAACCTTTTGTATCAAACGCAAAAACACCGCTTTATTATACGGCACAATATGTGAAGGAAAAACATCCGAATTGCATCAGCGTTTTTGTAAGCCCTTGTGTAGCTAAAAGAACAGAGGGGATGAGTAATAAAAATGTTGATTATGTTATGAATTTTGAAGAACTTGGCGCACTTTTTGTGGCAAAAAAAATTGAAATTTTAGAATGCGCCCGGACAAAATTTGAAAACGAAAGTTCAAAACAGGGCAGAAATTTTGGCGTCACACAAGGGGTTGCGGGTGCTGTAAGCTCTTTAGCGGATAATGTCAAACCATGCTACATTAACGGGCTAAATAAAGATACAATAAACGAACTTGCAAAATACGCCAAAGGTGCGCCGTGTGCGGGCAACTTAATTGAAGTTATGGGGTGTGCGGGTGGCTGCATCGGCGGCAATGCCGTAATCAACAAGGCAAAAATTGCCCGTAAAAAAATAAATGAACTTTTAGAAAAAAGCAAAGACATTAAAGAAATAAAAAATGCCCAGAATTAATAAAACATCCGTTTAAACTTTTAAAATAGGCACACTTGGCTAATAGCAGCTTTTGAATTGTAAAATTATAATAAAGATAATACTATTTGTCTTTATTGTGTTGTACAATTCTATTTAGGAGCAAACAAAATTATGCCAAAAAAAATTCTGATTTTATCGTCAAGTCCGCGTCGAGGGGGCAATTCAGATGCCCTGTGCGATGAATTTATGAAAGGGGCAAAAGACGCGGGGCATAGTGTGAAAAAAATATCCTTTAGCGGCAAAGAAATAAATTATTGCACCGGCTGTAATTTTTGCAGTACAAATGATTTTACGGGATGCGTACAAAAAGACGATATGACAATAATTTTGAATGAAATACTTGCTTCGGATGTTATTGTTATGGCAACACCTTTATACTTTTATACAATGTGCGCGCAGATGAAAACCGTAATTGACAGGTGTTATGCCTGTTACAACAAAATTATCAATAAAGATTTTTACTTTATTATGACATCAGCGGACGGCAGCCTGCAAGCGCTTGACAGGGCAATAGAAGAATTCAGAGGCTTTTTGGCCTGCTTATCCGGCGTTAGCGAAAAAGGCATTTTGCGCGGCATTGGCGTTTCGGAAAGCGGAGATGTTAAAGACACAAATTATCCTAAAAAAGCTTACGAAATGGGCAAATTAGTTTAGAAGAAGGAGGAAGAAAGATGGACAATTTTTATTTTTATAACCCGACAAAAGTTTATTTTGGCACAGGGGCTATTTCGTTTATGGAAAAAGAGCTTGCCAATACGGGCAAAAATATTTTGATTGCATACGGCGGCGGAAGCATTAAGAAAAACGGCATTTACGATTCTGCAATTTCTATACTTAAAAAAGCGGGGAAAAACATTTTTGAACTGCCCGGCATTATGCCAAACCCAAGAACTACAAAGGTTTTAGAGGGCGTTGAATTATGCAGAAAACACAATATTGATTTTATACTTGCAATAGGCGGCGGAAGCACTATGGATTGTACAAAAGCTATTTGTGCGGCAGTTTGCCTGGATAACCCTCAAGATTTCTTTGAAGAACTGTATATGAACAAAAAAAATATAACCTGCGCTCTGCCCTTCGGCACCATTCCCACAATGGCGTCAACCGGCAGCGAAATGGACTCGGGCGGCGTTATTTCGGACTGGGAAAATGATTGGAAGCTTTCTTATATCAATGAATTGCTTTTCCCCAGATTTTCAATTTTAGACCCTACATACACATATTCAATGCCCAAAGAGCAGACCGTATACGGCACGGTTGATATAATTTCCCATATTTTTGAGCTTTACTTTTCAAAGCCTGATACTTTGAATGTTGCGGACGCCATGATGGAAGGATTTTTAAAAAATGTTATAGAAAATCTTAATATTACAATTAAAGACCCTCAAAACTATGATGCACGCGCGAATTTAATGTGGTCAAGCGCTATTGCTTTAAACGGAATTTTAAGGGTTTCCAAAAAAGAAGATTGGCTTGGGCATATGATAGAACATGCGCTCTCTGCCATCTATGATATCCCCCATGGCGCAGGGCTTGCAATAGTGCACCCTATGTATTTGAAATATATTTATAAAGATAACCCGCAAAAATTTGCACGTTATGCAAGAAATGTTTGGGGGCTTGACGGCGGCAATGATGAAGAACTTGCGCTTAAGGGCATTGAAAAAACAAGGGAATATTTTAAATCAATCGGTGCGCCCGTTACCTTAAAAGACGCAGGCATTGGAACTGACAGGCTGGATGAAGTGGTTGATAAAATAGTTTTATATCCCACAAGCTATTCAAATTTAACCAAGCAGGATTTAAAAAACATACTGTTATCTTGCGCACAATAAAAAAACATATAAAAAACAGGGGGTTGATGTGCCCCCTGTTTAAAATTACTTCTTAGTTAAAGAATGTGACTTTAAGTATTCTATTTCTTTTGTTCCCGTGACAGAAATTTTTCCGTCAGATTGCACTATTATGCTGAAGCGGTCCTGCTTTGCGCCGCTTGTGCTGTTTGGCGGCTCACTTCCGTTTATATCAACGGTTATTGTTTTATAAGCAGGTAGACCTGCAGGATATGTAAAAACTTGCGGAAATGACCATGTAATACCGTCTGTTGTTGTAAAGCTACACAGTGCTGCACTATTGGTAACTGTGTCCATTGTGTTGACTTTGCTTACAAAAAGTGTACACATTTTTGTGTTTCCGCTTGCCGTTGCGCCGCTTGGTGTTGTTACGCTATCGGTATTAAGAAACCCTATTCTTGCTGAATCATAAGGATACAGTGTTTCATCATTTACCAATTCCGCAACCGTTCGTTCGGCAATAGAATAAGCTTTTTTGAACATTGTTTTAGTCTTATCGGGCGTAACTTTTTTTATTGCAGACATCATAAGCACAGCCAGGACACCTACCAAAACCGTGGCTATCAGTATTTCTTCAAGTGTGAATCCTTTTTTTGTCATTTTTTCTCCTTTACCATGTTATTATCACAGCACCGTCGCCGCCGCTTAAACTTGAAGCATTTGC
>CAZYYK010000007.1:0-26429 GCA_964651135.1 uncultured Gammaproteobacteria bacterium
CCCGAGCATATCTTAATACCGGGTGATTTTGTAAAGGTTAAAATTTATTCAAACACTTTAAAAAATGAGGTTATTGTGCCCCAAAGCGCAACTTTGCAGGACGCTTCGGGCAAATATGTTTATACGGTTAACGATAACAACAAGGCAAAAGTTGTCAAAATTGAAGTTGACGGGCAGTATGAAAACAACTGGATTGTTAAAAAAGGCCTTAAAAAAGGTGATGTAATTATAGAAAAAGGCGCGCTGAAGGTTGTTGACGGCGGCACGGTTAAAATTCTGTCCGAAGAAGAATACAAACAGCAAGAAGAAGCACCTCAAGAGGAAAAATAATGTTTTCAAAGTTTTTTATAGAACGCCCGCGTTTTGCGGTTGTAATCTCCCTAGTAATTGTCCTTGCAGGGCTTTTGGCAATGCAGGGGCTGCCCTTAGAAAAATACCCCACAATAACGCCGCCCCAGGTTACATTATCAGCAACATATCCCGGCGCTTCAGCGGAAGTTGTTGAATCAACCGTAGCAGCACCTTTGGAAACTGTCGTAAACGGTGTTGAAGATATGATTTATATGACATCGTCCTCTTCAAACGGTTTTTATCAGCTGAATGTATTTTTTGAAGTAGGCACAGACCCCGATATGGCGGTTGTAAACGTGCAAAACAAGGCATCACTTGCAACGCCCAGGCTGCCATCGGATGTTACGCGCTACGGCCTTACAATTAAACAATCAACGGGCGGCAGCGGTATTTTAATTTACGGGCTTTATTCGCCCGATGATTCTGTTGACTTAATAACGGTAAGCAATTACGCTTCAATTTTCATTAAAGACGAACTGGCGCGTGTGCCCGGTGTGGCGCAGGTGAATGTTTTCGGCTCAAGAGATTACTCCATAAGGGCGTGGCTTGACGCGCAAAAAATGGCTACTTTAAACATTTCGCCAAGAGAAGTGGCAGCAGCAATCTCAGCCCAAAACACCCAGGTGCCTGCGGGCGAAATAGGTTCAGAGCCTTTAACAATAAAACAAGATGTTGTTATGACCTTAAAAACAAAGGGCAGGCTTCAAACAGCGGAAGAATTTGCCGATATTGTAATACGCTCCAATGCGGATGGCTCTGCCATAAGGTTGAAAGATATTGCGCGCGTTGAACTTGCAGCGGAAAATTACAGTTTTGACGGGCGTTCAAACCTTAAAAGCAACGCTGTTATACAAATAACCCAGCTTGCAACCGCTAACGCCATTCAAATTGCAGATAAGTGCAATGAAAAAATGCAGGAACTTTCAAAAAGCTTCCCTGCGGGCATATCTTATAAAATTTTAAGGGATGAAACCCAATTTATTGAAGAATCTTTGACGGAAGTTGTAAAAGCTATTGTTTTGGCCGTATTTCTTGTTATTTTAACGGTTTATCTGTTTTTGGGCGATTGGCGCGCCTCAATAATTCCTTTTGTGGCAATTCCCGTGTCATTAATAGGCACCATGTCTTTCTTTGCGGCGTTTGGCTTTACGCTCAACACTCTGACGCTTTTCGGTTTTGTGCTTGCGGTGGGAACGGTCGTGGACGATGCCATTGTTGTCGTCGAAAACGTCCAGAGACACATTGAAGCGGGAATGAAGCCCAAAGAAGCAACTATTCTTTCAATGGATGAAGTATCGGGTGCTGTTATTGCAACATCTTTGGTTCTAATGGCGGTATTTGTTCCGGTTGCTTTTATACCGGGCATTACGGGAAAAATGTATCAGCAATTTGCCGTTACAATAGCGGTTTCAATAGGCTTTTCAACCCTTGTTGCTTTAACTTTATCCCCCGCACTTTGCGCGCTTATTTTAAGGTCAAAGGAAGATATGCCCAAACGCACATTTTTTGATAAATACAAAGATTTATACAAAGATTTTTGGAAACACCACCCCCACCCTAAAACCTTGAAGGGCAAAATAAACGTTTATTCGGAATTTTCGGCAACCGTGTGGGATATTACCATTAAAAAATTCAACCGCTTTTTTGACAAATTAAGAGACAACTACATCAAAGGCTCTAAATTCTATATTGAACGCCCCAAATACATTATCGCAACTTATGTTTTCCTTGTTGTGTGCTTATTGGGTATGTTTAAATTAATTCCCACGGGCTTTTTGCCAACAGAAGATGCAGGCGTCGTTTTTACAAATATACAGCTTGCGGACGGCACTTCTTTGGCTAAAACTTCGGAATTATCGGGCAAACTTGAAGCGCAGATAATGCAAACGGCCGGCTCTTGTCGGTATTAACGGAGAAAACTCATCTTTAATTATTACAACATTTAAGCCGTGGAATGAGCGTGCTAAAGCCCCCTGGTTTATTGAAATGTTCAAAAGCAAAGAAACAAAAGAGGCTCAAGATGCTTCCCTTGCGGGTATTATGGGTAAAATTAACAAATATTCTGCACAATACACAAATGCCAAAATGGCAACCTTCCCGCCACCCCCAATCACGGGGCTGGGTATGTTCGGCGGGTTTGAATACCAGCTTTTGGATAAAGGCAACAGAACCCCGCAGGAGCTTTTGTTTGAGGCAAACAAATTGATAAGAACTGCAAACACAAGCAACATATTAACAGGCGTTTTCACCCAGTTCAATGCAAACAACCCGCAGCTTTTGGTTGAAATTGATTACAGAAAGGCGTTTGCGCAGGGCATACCGGTTGAAGAAATTTATTCGGCCCTCTCTTCGCAGTTCGGGCAGATGTATGTAAACGATTTCAACAAATACGGCCGCGTTTTCAGGGTTATGATACAGGCAGACGAACAGTACCGCGCCAAACCGGGCGATATTGACAAAGTTTATATTAAATCAAACAGGGGTACAATGGCGCCTTTAAGCTCTGTTGTAACCATAAAAGACACCATAGGGCCTTACAGCATAACGCGTTTTAACATGTATAAAGCAGTTACAATTAACGGAAGTGCTGCCAAGGGCAAAAGTTCGGGCGATGCCATTCAAGAAATGGTGAAAATATCAAAGGAAAACCTGCCCGAAGATATGGGCTTTGCCTGGTCGGGCACAACATATCAGGAAATCCAAGCCCAGGGGCAAACAGTGCTTGTTCTTTTGATGTCTTTAACTTTTGTTTATCTGTTTTTGGTGGCACTTTATGAAAGCTGGATGCTGCCTGTGGGCGTTATGCTTATTGCACCCATTGCAATGCTCGGCGCTGTGTTATTCCAGTACATTGCAGGCTATGCGCTTGATTTATATGCGCAAATAGGGCTTATAATGTTGATAGGGCTTGCCGCAAAACAGGCAATTCTGGTTATAGAATTTGCCAAAGAAGCCCAGGAAAATAAAGGTATGAACGCCATAGAGGCAGCACTTGAAGCCGCTAAAATAAGGTTCAGGGCGGTTATGATGACGGTTATTGCCTTTACTTTAGGTATTATGCCGCTTGTATTCGCGCTGGGGCCGGGTTCTGAAAGCAGACGTTCTTTAGGTATGACAGTTTTCGGCGGCATGGTCGCGGCTGCAGTTGTGGGTACAATATTAGTACCGGCATTTTATGTGCTGATTCAAAAATCACGTGATTTTGCCCAAAAGGAAAGAGAAGAAATAGCTCTAAAAATAAAGGAAGAACATGAAAAATACGACTGATAAAACAATTTCACTTTTAATAATTTCAGTTTTTTTAATATCAAATATTGGAATTGAAGCACACGCCAAGGGCTTGTTTAAAAAGAAGGAAGAAAATTACTCTCAATATTTAATCCCGCAGTCAAAAATGATGCCTGAAACTTTAGAAGACCAAACCGTTGTTATGGAAGGCTCTGTTTCAAAAACACTGGAGTTAAATTTGGCAGACTGCCTTGAACTGGCGCTTCGCTACAATCCGCGCATTAAAAACGCACAGGCGCAGGCAATGCAAACAAAGACTCTTCGCGGGCAAACCCTTTCAAATTATTCGCCAAGAGTTGATTTAAAAGGCGGTTATTCAAGAATAAAACCCGATATGAGCGCTTTTAGCGGCTTTAGCATTGACCCTTTTAACAAATATGTTTTGGGCTCAATCGGCATAAAGCAGCTTATATACGATTTTGGCATAACCCAGAACGTTTATACAATTAACAAGTTGCAGTACGATGATTCCCTGCAAAACCTTGAAAGCGCCGTAAATGACGTAATTTTCAATGTCAAAGACAGTTATTATTATTTAATAACAACCATCAAAAAAAGACAGGTTATGGAAGACACCGTAGCGCAGTTTGAACAAACATACGAACAAGCGAAGGCTTTTTATGATGTCGGCATAAAGCCCAAAATTGATGTTACAATAGCGCAGACAAATTTGGCTGACGCAAAAGCACAGTTAATTAAAGCAAAAAACAATGTGGATATTGCAACAGCCACCTTGAATAATGCAATGGGGCTGCCTTTTATAGCATCTTATACAATAGAAGAAAAACTTTTGTTTGAACAGCTGGACACCAACATGGACGAATTAATTGAAGTTGCAAACAATTCGCGCCCCTCCCTAAAAAGCGCCGTTATAAAAATTAAAGTGGCAGACCAGCAATTAAGGCTTTCAAACAAGGCTTTCTTCCCCTCTTTAGAATTTCAGGGCAACTTTTCAGCGGGCGGGCGTCAGAACGGCGATACCGTAAACTGGTATGATCTTGGCGGATATTTAACATTCCCCACAATCAACCCGTTTTTAATTAAGAACCAAATAGACGAGATGAAATATAACCTGCAAAAAGAAAAAGAACAGGCGCAGACAAACGTAAATGATGTTTACTACGAAATTCAAAAAACCTGGGTTCAACTGCATGACGCCCAGGAACGCGTTCCCGTGGCGCTACTTTCAATGGAACAGTCTTATGAAAATTACGAGCTTGCAAAAGGAAGGTATCATGTGGGCGAATCTGACGCTATTGAACTTAAAGACGCGCAGGTTCAATATCAAAATTCGCAGCTTGCATATTACACAACGCTTTACGAATATAACAGCGCAAAAGCAATGCTTGAAAAAGCTGTCGGGCAAACTTTAAAAAACAAGGCTGATGAAAAACACGCCCCTGAAGAAATTTAATTTAAAAAGAATATGCCTTTATAAACAAGCTGAAAAAGCACGGAATACAAGAACAAACACCCAATCCACACAAGCTGTTTTTTGTAATGTGTATAGCTTAGCGTGTAAAAAACCGTTCCCACAATAAAAAAAACAAAAGCGGATATTATGTAATCAGAAGAATTTAAAATAAGTTTAAAATCCAGTTTTTGGTATAAAACAGGTGCAAAAGTGAGAGCAAACATCCCCGCCCCTAAAAATAAAGAACCTGCGTAAAACTTTTTCAATTCATTCATCATACCAAAGATTATACAACAAATTTTAAACAAAACAACTGAATTTTTCACTCAAAACGGTATCTTGCGAAAATTTATTTTTGTGCGAAAATATTAATTGTCGAAGTATAAGAAAAAAGGAAAAAAACAATGGCAAGACAAACACAATTAGATAAAATCAGAAACATCGGTATTGCAGCCCACATTGACGCCGGCAAAACCACAACAACAGAACGTATTTTATTTTACACAGGCAAAACCCACAAAATAGGCGAAGTGCACGACGGTGCAGCTGTTACAGACTTTATGGACCAGGAGCGCGAACGCGGCATTACAATTCAATCCGCCGCCGTTACAAGCTATTGGAAGGGACATCAGGTTAACATAATAGATACCCCCGGCCACGTTGACTTTACAATTGAAGTTGAACGTTCGCTTCGCGTTCTAGACGGCGTTGTTGCCGTATTTTGCGCGGTAGGCGGTGTGCAGTCGCAATCAGAAACAGTTTGGCGTCAAGCCAACCGTTATGAAGTTCCCCGTATGGTTTTTGTGAACAAAATGGACAGAACAGGCGCTAATTTTTACCGCGTGGTTGACCAAATTGTTAACAGATTGGGCGCAAATGCTCATCCCATTCAATTACCCATAGGCTCTGAAGACAAATTTACAGGCTTGATTGACCTTATGGTAATGAAGGCTGAAATTTATGCAAACGATTTAGGCACAGACATCAGAGAAGAAGAAATTCCCGCTGATATGCTTGAAAAAGCAAAAGAATACAGGGCAAAACTTGTCGAAGCAATTTCCGAGTTTGATGATGATTTAATGATGAAATTTTTAGAAGGCGAAGAACCCACAACCGAAGAACTTAAAAGAGTTTTAAGAAAAGCGGTTTGCGACAACAAAATAGTTCCTGTTTGCTGCGGCACAGCCTTTAAAAACAAAGGTGTTCAGCTTTTATTAGACGCCGTTGTTGATTACATGCCGGCCCCCACGGAAGTTAAAGCAATTGAAGGCGAATTGCCGGACGGCAACAAAACCACGCGCACCTCTTCGGACGATGAACCTTTCAGCGCACTTGCGTTTAAAGTTATGACAGACCCTTATGTAGGCCGCTTAACGTTTATGAGAGTTTATTCGGGCAAATTAACTTCAGGCTCTTATGTTTTAAATTCCACAAACGATAAAAAAGAGCGTATATCAAGGCTTGTACAAATGTATGCTGACCAAAGAAACGAAATTCAAGAAGTTTGCGCAGGCGATATCTGCGCTGCGGTTGGTTTAAAAGACACAACAACGGGCGACACTTTGTGTGATGAAAAAGCCCCGATTATTCTTGAAAAAATGGTTTTCCCAACACCCGTAATTTCTGTTGCAATTGAACCTAAAACAAAAGTGGATCAAGATAAAATGGGTATTGCGCTTCAAAAACTTGCAGAAGAAGATCCTTCCTTTCAAGTTAAAACAGACGCAGAAACAGGCCAGTGCATTATTTCAGGCATGGGCGAACTGCATTTGGAAATTATTGTTGACCGTCTGCTTCGCGAATTTAAAGTGGATGCAAACGTGGGCAAACCGCAGGTTGCATACCGTGAAACAATCAGAGGCACGGCTGATCAAGAATCTAAATTCATCAGACAATCAGGTGGTAAAGGTCAATATGGACACGTTAAAATTAGAATCGAACCCGCTGAAGAAAATGCCGGTTTCGTATTTGAAAACAAAATCGTGGGCGGTGCTATTCCTAAAGAATACATTGAACCTGCAAGAAAAGGTATGGAAGAAGCCCTTGAAGGCGGTATCCTGGCAGGTTTCCCGATGATTGACGTTAAAGCTACATTGTATGACGGAACATACCACGAAGTTGACTCGTCTGAAATGGCGTTTAAAATTGCAGGCTCAATGGCAATTAAAGACGGTACTAAAAAGGCAAGACCCTGCATATTAGAACCTATGATGAAGGTTGAAATTGAAGTTCCCGAAGAAAACACAGGCGATATCATTGGCGATATTTCATCACGCAGGGGCAGGGTTGAAGGTATGGAAATTATTGAAGGCACAGGCATTCAAAAAATCCGCGTAACCGTTCCTCTGGCTGAAATGTTCGGCTATGCAACGGATATCCGTTCAAAAACGCAGGGCCGCGGCACGTTTTCTATGGAATTTGCAAAATATGAACAAGTTCCAAAGAACGTGGAAGATGAAATCATTGCAAAAGCAGGCGCCAGCGCAAAAGCTGACTAAAAAAATAAATTATAAATCGAAACCCCGCCCACTCCTTCAAGAGAGCGGGGTTTTGCGTATTTGTTGCGAGTTTTGACATATCTGTTATATTGAAGCCTTAGGGCAAATTTTTGAAATAATTCGGGTCTGTAAGTGCTTTGTACGTGCAGGCAATGCCGTTTGTGTCAGAGGTAGATGTTTTAGAACATAAAGCTTCTCCGTAATATGTTCCTGCTGTACCCATCGGCACAAGCCTGCCGTTTTGGTTTAGTATTTGAAATGTAAAAAGGTCATGCCCCCAGGCGTTTGGTCCTTTTTCCAAACCATTTATATCAACTGTTAAAAAAATTTCAACAGTCACGGTGCCGTTTTGAACTGCTACAAACATCCCGTTTGCCATAATAAATTGCCCTTCATCAAGAAAAACAACCCCAATTTGAGCATTTTTGGCATAGTTTTTGTAATTATTATTATTGGAATTCAGACAACCACTGTTTCCGCAGTCTTTTATAATTTTTAAATATTTTATTAAAGCGGGTTTGAAGGTTGGACATAGATAAGCTTCAGAAGTTGCAATAATTCCTTCTTGCGCATTCATTGTGTTTACTGCATTGCTTAAAATGGAATACGCGCTTTTAAGTGAATTCAGATACTGGGTTGCCCTATAATTGCGCACAACCGTGGGGATTGTGAGCGCGGCAACAACGCCGATAATTGATAATGTAATAAGAACCTCAGCCAAGGTAAAGCCTTTTTTCATAAATTTCATAAATTCTCCTAACTATACTTTTGATTATACATTATTTTCATACTTTTGTCAATAAATATGAAAATAAGATTGTTTATTATCATATAGGTGTGATATAGGCTTTATTAGAAGGGTTGATTTATGCAAGATACAAAAAAATATTTAGGGAAAAGGATTAAAGAAATACGCGAAAAAATTGGTTTGAAACAAACGCAATTGGCGGAATTGACAGGAATTGACCCTAAACATGTGAGTAAAATTGAATGCGGCAGATGTTTCCCTTCTTTTGATTTAATGGATAGAATTGCGCGTGCGCTTAATGTCGAACCTGTGATTTTATTGGATAACGAGCATTTTAAAAATAAGGACGAAATTATTTCAGAAATTGTTGATTTAATGAAACATGCAAATATAAATAAGGTCAGAAGCTGTTATAAAATTTTAAAAGAAATTCTTTAAATTTGTTGCCGCAAAGCATAATCTCCGTTAAACTACAAATAACTTAACACCTTTATTTTAAATCTTGAACATGTTAATATTAATCTAAGGAGATTAACTTTGAAAAAAGCTTTTTTCATCACCTTTTTAATTTTATTTTTAGGGTTGTCTAACTTATCCTACGGTGCAGACGACTACCACACAATATATGACAACCTTGAATCGGCTGATTTTGAATATATTTTTGGCATTGACCCTCATCAGGCAGAAGACTATTCAAAATATTTAACTTCCCCCTACCCGCTTTTTCGCCTGGGGGTGGATTTACGCCTAAAAGATGTCATAATCGGGCGCGGATATTACCTTTTAACCCCGCGTGATAAAAACGGCAGAAGCTATGTTCTTTTCAAACAGGGCGGCAAGGTTGTATACACAGTACCCGTCTACAAAAAACAGCTTGTAGACCCAATGTTTTACAAACAGCATGTTCCTATGCCCAAAAAAACGGCGTGGGAAAAATTCTGCCAAAAAACAAGCAACTTAACGGGGCGCATATCCAAAGATTCCAAAAGAAAAGCCCTGCCACAGGCGTATATTGAGATGAATGAAGCAGGCGGGGATTTTTGGGAAGTTGTGCTTTATTACGACATACACGAATACCACTTATTATTTAAGAAAAACTAGGGGGAAATTTTGAAAAAAATACTATTATTAATTTTAATGTTAAGCTTAGGCACGGCAAACGCACATGCCAAGCCCGATAACGGCCTTAAATTCAACATAAAAAGCACTATTTTTAAAAATTATTTAACAGCGCGCGGGGTTGACGCCAGAGAAGTCAAGCAAATTAAAGAATTTCTGGCGGATTTAAACAAATATTCAAACGCGCATGATATAAAAAACCTGAAAACCCTTTACAGCAAAGATTTCTTAAACACAGACGGGTTTGATTACACCACTTTTTTTGCAATGATAGAAGAAACATTCAAATCTTACAAGGATATTACCTATTCAACGGAAGTTAAAAACATAAAAGTTATAGGCGATTGGGCAATTGTTGAATTAACGGATATTACAAAAGCAACCTTAAAAAGAACGGAAGGCGAATTTACATTATCGGATGACGGCGATTTGGAAGGGCTGTGCAACTATGTGCTGTATTTAAGAAAAGAAAACGACGAGTGGGTTATTGTAAGCGACAATATTTTATCCGAAGAAACGTCTTTAAAATACGGGGAAGCCAAAAACATTGCTATAAAGCTACAAAGCCCGCTGACTATTAGAAAAGACAGTGAGTACACAATAGGGCTTTATATGGAATATCCCAAAGACGCTTTTGTTTTGGCATCTTTAAACACGGAAGAAATTGCCTACCCGCCGCAAGACCCTAACGAAGTGTACCGCAAACTGCCTTCCGACGGCTTTTTAGAGCGCATTGTACGGGCAAATAAAGACGGCAAAAACGAATATGCCGTGGCGTCTGTGGGAATTACAAAACTGGCGCTTGAAGCCAACAGTATGACCACAATAAGGTTTCAAATGTCCGGCATGGCTTTTGTGATGAAACGCGTTAATGTTATTAAAAACACACAAAACGGAATTTCGAAAAGGGCTGAGGAAAAAATTAAAATATGAAACCTGAAATCTTAAAACCTAAGGAAACAAGGGCTTTTGTTGTTTTTGCGCTAATGGCTTTATGTGTTTTTGAACTGCTCAAAATTGCCAAAACATATTTTATAAGGCTCATGTTTCAGGGGGCTGAAAACCCTTTATTTTCAGTAATTTATGCAAAAAATTACGGCGGCGCTTTCAGTTTGTGGCAGGGCGGGCAAATATTTTTTATATTAACGGGAATTTTGGTAGTTTTGGGAATTTGCACTTATGTTTATAAAAAACTAACCTTCAAAAACAAGGCTGAAATCATATTGTTAGCCCTTTTTGCGGGCGGGGCTTTGGGAAATTTGTTTGAGCGCATTGAAAAAGGCTATGTTATTGATTATATCAAATTAAATTTTATCGATTTTCCCATATTCAACATATACGATGCCGCAATATGCACAAGTGTGTTTTTATTTGCACTTTATTTTGTTGTAAAATCTTTAAAAGAAAAGTTTAAAACTTATGGAAAATAACAATGATATTTTTATAACGGCGGATAAAAAAGAGCGTCTGGACGTTTTTTTAATGGATTTTTTTGAAGATTTTTCAAGAAGTAAAATTCAAAAAATGATTGAAGACAACCTTATTAAAGTAAACGGCGAAGTTAAAAAGCCGTCGTACAAGCTAAAAGCGGGCGATAGCATTTCAATTGAAAACAAAAAAGAAACGCCCGTAAAACCGCAAAATATCCCGTTGGATATTAAATATGAGGATGATGATTTAATTGTTCTAAATAAGCCAAAAAATATGTTGTCCCATCCCACTTCAAATGATACCCAAAACACTCTTGTAAATGCGCTTTTGCACCATTGCGGCAATAATTTATCAGATATTGGGGGAAATATGAGGCGCGGGGTTGTGCACAGGCTTGATAAAAACACTTCAGGGCTTATGCTTGCGGCAAAAACAAATAAAGCGCACAAAAACCTGGCACTTCAAATTAAAGAAAAAACAGCAATAAGAAAATATCTTGCAATTGTGGCGGGTGTTATAGAAGAAAATAAGGGCACAATAAATAAACCGATTTCAAGAACAATGAAGCAAACTGTTAAAATGAAAATAGCCTCTGCCAACGATAAAAACGCAAAAAGTGCCATTACGCACTTCAAAGTTTTAGAAAGGTTTCAGGGCGCAACATTTGTTGAGCTGAAACTTGAAACAGGCAGAACACACCAAATCCGCGTGCATATGGCAAGCATAAACCACCCTGTTTTGGGCGATACGCTATACGGCGCAAAAGGCTTTAGAATTGAGGGTCTTCAGAACATTAAACTTAAAGAGCAGGTTTTACAATCATACTATCTGCGCTTTACACATCCAACAACTCACGTTATAATGGAATTTGAAATAAAAGAAAACGAATTTGACAATGATTTAAAAAAAGCTTTGCAAATTCTTAAAAGGAGAACGTAGATGAAAAACTTATTTTTAGTGTTTGCCGCTATAATAGCAATAACAACAATAGTTTTTGGGTATACGGTTTTACCCCATTCCGAACTTGTGATTATAAAATCAGGGGAGTTGGAAGTTCGAATTTTATATTTTGCGCTCTATTCAATAGTTTTTATAAGCGGCTTATTCACGGGCGCATTGATTGTGGGAAGATACGCAGTGGAAGCAACTGCTAAACACGGCAAAATTAAACGCCATCTTGAAAAAACCGCAATCGGGGCGGATGATTCCGACCTAAGGGTGAAAACTCTTGAAAACAAGGTGAAAACTCTTGAAAGCGCTTTAGATAAAGCAATGGAAAATAATCAAAAAGAAGAATAATTATTTTTCCTGCGCCTGTTTTTCATGTCTTTTATTTGTAACCGCTCTGTTGATTGCGGGCAAGCCAAAACCAAGGAATGAAACAATAACGCCCAAAGAACCTGCTTGAAGCCAGGCATTAACACCTTTTGCGGCTTTCACAAGCGGATTGTCTTTTGAACTAAGAACCCTCAAAAGCGGTGCAAGTGTGCTGTCATCGGCAGATTTAATTGTTTGAATTACATCTTCAGCCTTCATATTATCAATGCTGCCGCCAAACACTTCTTTGGTTGCTTGGCTTAGGGCGCCGTTTTTCTTGCTATCTAAAGTAAGAACTTTTTTCACATCGCCGTCATTTGTTTGGATGTAATCCAAGAAATTGCCCAAAGTTTTTTTATCTTCAATACGGGTGTATTTTGAAATTATATCATCACTTGACATTGCCTTAATGCCGCCGTTAGGGTGAAGGTATGCGCCAAGCTTTTTAAAGATGTTTGCGTTTTTATCAACCTTGCCGTTAGTTAAAATAAGACCAGTTTTTTTGGAAGCAAATTTTGAAAAACCGGCGCTAAGCCCTTTCATTGCAAAAAGCAGAGTTGCAATTGTTAAAACATCTCTTGTTAAAATTTCGCGCCTTTCATCGTTATCACGCGCCTTTATAACGCGCGGCACTATAACAAAACCGGAAAGCAGGCACATAAAAGCGTATGGCGCCAGGCTGACGCCGTCAGGTTCAAAAAATTTGTTTACACTATGAAGTTTTGCACTTGTTGCAACCTTTGAGCCCAAATTTGAAACTGCTTTTTTTACAGGAGCGAAAATTTTACTTACTTGCATTTTTCACACTCCTTTCCGTGTTCTTCTCCGCCTTTTTGAACAACAGCTTCGGGGTTTGTTTTGCTGATACTGTAAAGTTTTGGCAAATTCGTTAAGAAAAGCCCCGTTAAAACGGTAACCGCTATATTTGTAATAAACCTTGCGCCTGTTCTGAGGTTTTTGAAGTTGGTAACATCTGCTGCACTTCTTGCTTTTGACAAGAAATCATCCGCATAATTTTTCAAGTGTTTGGTCAATTTGCCTACATTTATTTCATTGCCTTCGCTTAATTTTGCAGCATTAAAGTTGATATCGTAATTATTATGTTGTTTCTTTTTAACAGACATGAAAAACTCGCTGAATTTATCTAAAAGCTGGTCTTTTGCAAGTTCATTGCTGCCTTTTTTCAAAGGTTTATTAAACATTGTTTTAAAGAAGTTGCGTTTGGGCGCTTTTTCAATTTGAAGTAAATCTTGTGTGAATTTGCCTATATCATCGGGTGCAATATCGCCGTTTTGCGCAAGTTTTTCAAAAACATTTGTATAAAAAGCTTGTCTGAGGTTATCGCCGCTAAGAGCGGGGTTTGAGTTCAGTGTTTGCTCCATAATGGCGCTTAAATCTTCTATTGTTTTAAGGGGAACATTGTTTGCCTTGCCCACAACTTTTCTGCCGATACCCAAAACAAGGGCGGGTATAAAGAACATGCTTGTGCCGGTTAACCCTTCTCTTATAGCGGTTTCGGTTGCCGCAACGTAGTTATTTTTGCCTGTTACCTCTTTGTTGCGTTTCAGGGATGAAACAGTTCTTGGAGCGCCGCACGCTAAAACATCCTGCGTCAAGAAAGAACCCGCCATACCCCCGCGTGCAATAGTATCAAAGGTCTGAACTAAGGCACCCGTAAGACCAATTGATTTAAAAGGTTGTTTATTCACATTTTTAATTTGATTTACTTGCATTGTTAATAGCTTCGCTCTACGTTTATTATAATATAAGTGAAGATTAAAAATTGTTAGCCGAGTACGCTTTTTTTACAAAAGTTAACCATAAAATGTTAAACAATAAACCTTTCCACCCAATTCATCATAACTTTTACATCATAAGGCTTTGGAAGATAAAAATCAGCGCCCGCGCTTAAGATTTCTTTCTTTTGATGAATTGAAGAAGAAAAAATAATTTTAACATCCGTATTTTTTAGGGCTTTAATTTTTTGGCAAATTTGAATACCTTCTTTTAAATCGTCGCTCCCGTAGTCTAAAATAACGATTTGCGGTTTAAATTTCTTAAAAACAACCATAAAATTTTGAAAATCAACGCTTTTAACAACAAAGTTTTTCATTTCGCAAACCGTGGTCAAAAGGTATAAAAGCGCCTCGTCGGGCTCTGTAATTAAGATGCGGTTATGTTCTTCGCGTTTTATTTTGCCCCCCAGCTTTGGCCTGTCTATTAAATAAGATGAGGTTTTTGCGTCTTTGCACATTTTCAAAAGCAAATAAAGCGCATTTAAAATTTCTTTATGGTTTTCAAACCTGCCTTTTGTGAGTTCTAAAACGCCCACCCCAAGCCTCATCAAAGGCACTTTGTTTTCCATTTTTTCATCAGATGAATACAAAATAAATTTGTTTTTATAATCAACCTCATTATAAAAACGCTCCACCACGTTATCAAAAGCAAAAGTCAGGAAGGAGGCAATTTTTTCAGCATTTTGCGAAGATGCAATTAAAATAAATTCGCTATCAAGATTGTGCCCGGCAAAATCCTGTGTTGTTAAAGTGGATTTAACAATGGCGCTTAGCGTTTGCAAAACTTTTTCATAGGCAATTTCGCCGTATATTTCGCGGTAAAGCCCGAGCCCGAAAACATCAATCAGCATAATAGCACAGCTTTTGGGGTTTTGCATATGTTTTCTTATTGTTTTTAAAGTTAAATTGTTCTGCACAAAACCCGTAATCGGGTTAATAGAATTTTCAATATAGCGCCTCAGGTGCGCGTTAATTCTTGCCTGAAACTCGGCACTTGAAATTAATTCGCTTAAATAATCATCCGCGCCCGCTTCAAGAGTTTGCAATTTATCTATCATTTCGGACGATTTTGAAATTGCAATAATAGCAGGGCGGAAATTAAACGTCAGCGCCCTTATTTTTTTGCAAAAATCGCTCAATTTTTCTTCAATAGTGTCTGAAATTATTATAAGTTCGGGCTCTTTTAGGGGAATTTGCTTGAACGCTTCAGATAAGGATGCTGTCACAAAAACCTCGTGGTTAAGCGCTTCAATAAGTTTTTTATACTTAACTGAAAGCTCTTTCCTTTTGCTTATTATTAAAACAGACGCCCTATACATTTTTTTCCTTTATGTTTTTTGTCATTTTTTCAACCTCAAAAACGGGTATGCTGACTAAAAACTTTGTCCAGTGTGCGTTTTCATCTTTTTGGCTTTCAACTTTAATTTCAACCCCTGTTTTTTGCGCCAAACTTTTTGCAATATAAAGCCCAAGGCCGCTTCCCTGCGCTTTATTTGTTAAAATATCGCCCCCTCTGAAAAATTTATCAAAAATTTTGGGCAGCGCATCTTTGTGAATTCCCACGCCCTCATCTTTAATTTCAACAATATTCAGGTTATTTTCGCTGTATGCTTTTATAGAAATTGTGGATAAAGGATCTGAATATTTGCACGCGTTTTCCAAAATATTTACAAAAATCTGCTGTAATTTGTCAAAATCGCCCAGGGATGTAGGCATATTGGGCACAAAATTTGTTTCAAAAACGTGTGTTTTATAGGTTATTTTTAAAATGTCAATTGTGCTCTTAATTAAGGCTTTAAGGTCAATTTCTTTAAGAATAATTGCATCTTTGCCCCCTTCAATTTTTGCAACATTTAAAACATTTTCAACCAAATTAATAAGCCGTTCGGACTGCTGGCGTATGATTATCAAAAATCTCTTTTTTTGCTCGTCATCCAAAACATCGTAATTATCGCTTAAAGTTTGCGCAAAACCCTTTATGCTGGTAAGTGGGGTGCGGATTTCATGCGATAGGGTTGATATAAAATCATCCATAATTTTGTTTTTCTCGTTCATAAATAAATTATAACCTTTTTTTATCTTTTACAATCAAATTTTAAGCTTTTTTTAATAATTGCAAAAAATTCCTCAAGCCTTTTTTTATCGTTCAGATAAAAATATCCCGTCAAAACTTCAAGCGCTGTGGCATTTCTGTGGGTTTGGGGGTTATTTCTTTTACCTATTGCAATAGGCAGGTTTCTTGCACGGCGCGCCATATCAAGTTCTTTATCATCTAAAAAATCCGCCAAATTTTCAAGCACCTGCGCCTGAAACTGCGCGCAGACAAATTTTGTGGTCAAATTGTGCATTTGTTTTTGAGTTGTTGTGTGCCCTATAACCGCTTTACGAATAAAAAGCTCCCAAACGGCGTCCCCTATGTGCGCATAATGTTTCAAATTGTATTCCATAGGTATAATTGTAACATTTTACAGGGTGTGTTGCAATTTTTTAATATTTAAAATTTCAAGGCATTTTTGCGCGGCTTCATCGGGCGTTAATTGTAAAACTTCGCCGTCTTTTCTTATTTTAAGCTCAACAAGCCCTTCGCTTAAGGTTTTTCCCGTTGTTATTCTTATGGGAAAACCAATTAAATCCGCGTCTTTAAATTTAACGCCTGCGCGCTCATCCCTGTCATCTAAAACAGTTTCAACGCCCAAAGATAAAAGCTTTTCATAAATTTCATATGCCGCCTTCATCTGCTCGGTATCTGCCGTGTTTGGCGGCACTACAACAACATGATAGGGCGCAATTTCATAAGGCCAGATAATGCCAAAATCGTCATGATATTTTTCAATGGCAGCAGCCACAACGCGCGTAACGCCAATGCCGTAGCAACCCATAATGTAAGGCTTTGATTCGCCGTTTTCATCCGTATAAAAAGCTTCCATGGGTTCTGAATATTTTGTGCCGAGCTGAAAAATGTTCCCCACTTCAATTCCGCGTGTAATTTTTAGCGCCAATCCGCATTCGGGGCACTTTTCACCCTCTTTTACCAAAGAAACATCAACGGTTTCGGGCATTTTATCAAAATTATAGCCGACAATGTGTTTTTCTTTCTCATTTGCGCCTATAACAAAATTTTTCATGCCCCGCGCCGAATTATCAAAAATAATTCTGACTTTTTTATCGTCAATGCCAAAAAAGCTTAAATAGCCTGCATCAGCACCCAAATGCTCTTTTGCTTCATCATCTGTGGCATAGCGCATATCACACCCGCCGATTGCATTTAGAAGCTTCGTTTCTTCAACTTCCTTGTCGCCGCGAATCATAACCAAAACAGGTTTATTATCCACAATGCAAAAAACAGATTTTAAAATGTTGTTCGGTTTTATGTTTAAAAATTTCGCCAAATCTTCAATTGTTTTCGTGTTTGGCGTATCAACCGTTTTTTGTTCTTTAAAGCCGCCGTCGGTTTCAATTTCTTGTAAAATTGATGTTGCATGGTTTGAATTTGCACTGTAAGCGCAATTTCCACAGTAAAATACGTCGTTTTCGCCTGTTTGAGTGTCTGTTAGCACCATAAATTCGTGGCTAACAGCACCCCCGATAGCGCCCGAATCCGATTGAACCATTTTGGTTTCAAGCCCGCAGCGGTTGAAAATTTCAGTGTAAGCGCGCGCCATAACGCCATATTCCCTGTCTAAATCTTTCTGCGTTGCGTGAAAGCTGTATGCGTCTTTCATGATAAACTCTCTGCCCCTCAAAAGCCCGAAACGGGGGCGGATTTCATCCCTAAATTTTGTTTGAATTTGATATAAATTTACGGGCAATTGTTTGTAGGAAGAAAATGTTCCGCCCACAACCGATGTTACAACTTCTTCATGCGTGGGCGCAAGGCACATATCGCAGCCGCTACGGTCTTTAAGGCGTGCAAGCTCTTTGCCGTAAACGCTCCACCTGCCGGATTTTTCCCAAATTTGTGCGGGCTGCACAAAAGGCATTAAAATTTCCTGAGCGCCCGATTTATTCATTTCTTCTCTTATAATTTGAGAAACTTTTGCCAAAACCCTTTGCATTAAAGGAAGATAGCTGTATATTCCGCTTGTGAGTTTTTTAATGTAACCTGCGCGCACCAAAAGCTTGTGGCTTGGCGCTTCGGCATCGTTTGGAAATTCGCGCAGCGTTTGAACAAAAAGTTTTGACATCAACATAGAAAAATTCCTTACTATTTTGTTTCATTTTAGCACAAAAATTAAGCGGGGCGCAAACTTGAATTTTACTTTTTAGCAGGCGAATAATTCAGTTCATACCCCAAAATTTCAAAAATCATCTGCACTTCTTCAAATTTGATTGTTTTTCTTGCCAATTTGTTCGTTATATTGTTGCCTGTGTATTTTTTGCCTGTTTTTTCGCTCATTTGTTCGCAAACTTTTTTCAAAGTTGTGGCTTTTTTTGCTATTAAAGACTTTATTTCGCACTTTACATCCATTTCACCATTATAAAAGAGGATTGACTTAACACCAAAAAATGTGTAATATTACACTATAATGAAATATTTATTTTATTATAGTGTAATAAGATGAAGAAAGAGGTTTGAATGAAAAAAGGATTTACCTTAGCCGAAGTTTTGATAACCCTTGCAATAATAGGTGTTGTGGCAGCGCTTACAATTCCCGCGGTTGTTAAAAATTACAGGGCGACAGAATTAAAAACACAGTTTAAAAAAGCGTATTCAATATTAAACCAGGCTATATCAAGAATGTACGCGGAAGAAGGTGTGGTAATAAATAACCCTGCTACCCGCGAATTTTGCAATATATTTAAAAAATATTTGAAAATAAACAGGGATTGCGGATATTATGACTGTGTAAAGGTTGATAAATATAAGACTTATGCAAAAAATTTAAACATACACCCTAATAAGGGCTTTTGGGATGACGGACAATTGATTTTAGAAAACGGAATGGCTGTGTTGATTGAAAATTACAGTTTGACCAACACGGCAATAAGCATTGATATTAACGGTATGGAAAAAGGCCCTAACGCCTGGGGACATGATGTTTTCACTTTTCAAATATTCAACAACGGAAAACTTGTTCCGCTGGGTGCACCGGGTACAATGAATGTACATTACGCAGGAACAATAGAATGCTCAAAAACTTCAAGCGGAGGACTTAACGGTTCATCCTGTGCGTATCGAGCGTTTATGGATGAAGATTATTTTAAAAATTTGCCCTAGTGCAGCTAATTTAAATGAGTGTATAAATAAATTCGGTATTAAAAAATCCGCCCCAAAAGGCGGATTTTTAGATAATAATAATTTCAGATTATAAATTCTCTTGCGATTTATCAAATATATTTTGGCTTGGCATCATAAAAAAGTATCTGTTATCATAATGAATTTCATGCTTGCCGAAATAGCCGTCGTCCTGCCCGGGGTCAATTGAATTTCTTATCTTTTTATACCAATCCAGCATAAAAGCTTTTTTGGAAGGGTAGCCGTTTTCATAAGAAACGTCGGTAAAATAAGATTCGTAAGGTGTGCCGCCATAGCCGCTGTTTCTTACTTTTACATCTTCCAAAAGCCTTATGGTTGCTTCGCTGTGCCCGGTTTTTCTAAGAATATCAGGGTTTGTGCCTGTACCTTCTACAAAAACCGCCATAGCAATTGGAGTGAACATCAGCATTGTTAATAATATCGCCAATTTTTTCATATTAAACCCTCTTTTATACTTACCTAATATTATTATATATTATTTCTGAAAATTAACCAACCATTTGGTGTAATTTAGTCAAATTTGTCAAGACTTTCCAAAACAATTTTTTCAAATTCATCCAAAAGCCTGTCTTGAGGCACTTTTTTAACAAATTCGCCTTTTTTGAAAATATACCCTTCCCCGATTGCCCCCGCAATTCCAAAATCCGCCTCTTTGGCTTCATTTGGTCCGTTTACAGGGCAGCCCATTGTTGCTATTGTTATATTGGCATTAAGATTTGTAAACTTTTCTTCAACCTGCTTTGCAAGCTCAATTAAATTTATCTGACACCTTCCGCAGGTGGGGCATGATACAAAATTAACCCCCTTGCACCTTAATTTCAAGGCTTTTAGAATTTCATACCCTATTTTTACTTCTTCAACGGGGTTTTCCGTTAAAGAAACCCTTATTGTATCGCCAATGCCTTCAGATAAAAGAGCCCCTATACCGATAGCAGATTTTACAGTGCCTGCCGTTAAAGTGCCGGCTTCTGTTACCCCCAAATGCAACGGGTATGGAATTTGCGGGTAAATCAGCCTGTAAGCATCAATTGTGCTTTGAACATCGCTTGATTTTAAAGAAACTTTTATTAAATTAAAATCCAAATCTTCCAAAATTTTTATGTGCCACAGGGCACTTTTGACCATTTTTTGGGGCAGCGTCAGGGTGTTATCATCTTTTATATTACGCTCCAATGACCCTGCATTAACCCCTATTCTTATTGGAATCTGCCTTTTTTTTGCCGCTTAAACCACGCGCTTAACATGAGAGTCTCCCCCGATATTGCCCGGGTTCAGCCTTAGGGCGTCAATGCCGTAATCTAAACACAAAAGGGCAAGACGGTAATCAAAATGGATGTCCGCAACAAGCGGCAGGGGGGATTTTTTCTTAATTTCTTTTATTGCCGCCGCACAATTTTTATTTAAAATTGCCAAACGCACAATTTCGCACCCTGCTTGAGCAAGCTGGTTTATTTGGTCTAACGTAGCTTTAACGTTATCCGTGGGTGTATTTGTCATAGATTGTACACTAACAGGCGCGCCAGCCCCTATTTTTATATCCCCTATTTTTATTTGTGTTTTTTCTTGTGCCATGATATAATTATCTCATGAAAATAGCAATTGTATCTGATATACATGCAAACCCCCTGGCACTTGACGGGGTTTTAAGGGATATTAAAGAAAAAAATTGTGATATGCTTATATGCCTTGGGGATATTGCAATGGCAGGGTATGACCCTAACAGGGTTATTGAAAAATTTAAAATTTTAACTTCCAAAAATTCGCCCATTGAAACAAAAATGATTTTGGGCAACACAGATTTAATGATTACCCATTTTATTCCGGAAGGCTTGGAAAAAATCAAAAAAGTTGCGCCTGTTATGGCGTACGCGCTTGAAGATGACCTTAAAATCATTGAAAAAGAAAATATCGAATTTATGAAAAAGTTCCAAACACGTTTGGAGCTTGAAATTGACGGCATTAAAATTTATTGCTGCCACGGTTCACCCAGAAGAATTGATGAAAACATCCGCCCGCAAACCCCTGTGCAGGAGCTTGAAGAAATGATTAAAGGCGTTAATGCCGATGTTATTGTTTGCGGCCACACACATGTACCATGCGGTTTTCAATTGGAATCGGGCGTTACCGTTATGAATGTGGGCAGTGTGGGGCGTCCTATGACGGTTGATAAAGCCTCGGTTTATGCAATTTTAGAAACAAAGCCAAACGGCGAATATATTATAGAACACCAAAGTGTGCCTTATGACAACAATCTTGTTGCCGAAAAAATACGTGAACGCGGCTTTGAAGAATGTGACGTTTTGGCGCGCATGTTTGAGGGATAGTTAATGGCAAATATTGAAACTTTGCACCAAAGGGCTTCAAAGGCTTGTGAAGACGGCGATTGCGAAAGGGCGGTTGAGCTTTACAAAGAAATTATAAAGCAAGAGCCCGCCGATGAAATTGCCTATCATCAGTTGATGGATTTATATTATGAAAAAAACCGTGTTGAATATTATCTGACTCGCGCGGGTTTGAACATAATTCAGGGAAAATACGAACATGCCATAAACGACTGCAAAAAAGCCATAGGGGTTGAACCTACGGCACTTTTGCCCCATATGCAGCTTGCAAAGCTTTATGTTGTTACAAAAAGAAACCTTAAGGCAATTGATGAATTTAACAAGGTTTTAGAGCTTGACCACAGCATTGCAAGCGCATACAGCGATTTAATTGATATTTATCTGCTTGAACAAAGCCCCGAAAGTGCCTTGGGGGTTGCAAAAGCCGCAGTTAAAAATTTTCCGGAAAATAAAGATTTTAAAGATATTCTGGCAAGAATACACTTTGATTTAAACGATTATAAAAGTGCGCTTGACACGGTTGAAAATAAAATGTTGAAAATTAAAATTCTTCTGCAGGATGAGCAAAATGAAGAAGCCAAAAAGCTTTTGGATGAGGCTGAAAATTCCGTTAAAAAAGATGAAAAACACATTTATTATTCGCTTTTAGCGCAATATTTTTATAACACAAAAAAATACCAGGATGCGCTTGGGGCAATTAGTGAGCTTGAGGCGGCAAATAAGCCAAGTCCGCTTTCTTTTCAGATGAAAGCCCTTGTGTACGAAGGGCTTGAAGATGAATTTAGCGCGCATTTGAACTGGGGCTTTTGCGAAAAATTGCAAGGCAAGGCGGAAGAAGCCATTGTGCAGTTTCAAAGCGCTTACAACTTAAATCCCCAAAATAAAGATGTTGCAATTGAGCTTGCAAAACTTTACGAGCAAACAGGCGAAAACTTTGTTGCAATTGAATTTTGGCAAAAAATTTATGAAATTGACGGCGATGCGCGCGCAAAAAACATTTTGGCGGATTTTTATTACAAGCAGGGCGATTTAAGGATGGCTGAAAAATACGGCAGGGTGATAGAAAAAAAAGAAGCAGCGCAAAAAGAATACGCCCAAAGCATGGAAGAAGACGAAGGGCTTTTAAATAAAATTATTAACTTTTTCTCGAAAAAATAGCTTATAATCCCCCAATCGTGCAAAATGGCAAAAAACGTGCCTGATGCGATTTGAACGCACGACCTTTGGCTTCGGAGGCCAACGCTCTATCCGGCTGAGCTACAGGCACATTTCGATATTTTTAAATAATCTTCAAAGGGCTTGATTTTCTCTTCAAAAGAAAATTCCGCTAAATAGCATTTATGGGCATTTTGAGAATAATATTCATAATTTCCCATAATTTTCTCAACCGCGGCCTTCCATTCTGTTTTGTTATAAACGTCTTGAAGCTCCACGCCGCAGTCATATTTTTCTATAATATCCGAAAAACCCTCAACTTTATTCACTATCACGGGTTTTTTATACTTTAAATAAAATGCAAGTTTGCCCGAAGCGCGCCCAATGCATGCTCCCGCCCAATATTCTTGAGAATAAGTTGCAATGCCAATATCAATAGGGTCATAGACGTATTTCAGGTCGTTAAAATCATAAGTTATTTTGGAAAAGTACAAATTCTTTTTGTTTGCCGCAAGCATATTTTTAATGTAGGGGCGCATTTTGGTTTTGCCGCTGTTGTGCAAAAGCAAAACCGCATTATCTATATCGCAAAATGCCTGAACCGTTTCATGTGAAAACACAGGGGCGCCAATCATGCCTATTGAAGCGCAAACAACCTTGCCTTTGGGAAAATTATCAAATTGCTCCAGCACATTTTTAAGCCCTTCTTTTGGGCAGCCCACAGGCAAAGAATCATTTGGCAAAAATATAACCTGCTGCGCTAAATCTTCCCTTCTAAGCCCATAAAATTCAAGCAAAGCTTGAAGCCTCACTTCATCTTGAATTAAAATCAAATCTGAATTTTTAAAAGCCTCAATTTGTTCTTTATCTTCCACATCCTTTTGCGGCAATTCCAAAGAAAGATAAACATATTTATTGCCGCAGCCTTGCGCTGTGCGCGCAAAATATTTTAAAACAACATCATCCACGCACACAAATAAATCGTCGCATTGGGGGGCGGAATTATTTTTCATAATTTTTTGCACTTTTGCAAAAAAGTTTTTGGGCTTATCTGATTTTTTCCAATAAATTGAATTATGAATATAGTGCGTTTTTATGTTTTTTTCTTCAAACTCATACTTTTTAAAGCCGTTTTTCTGGCAGTATAAAATAACATTGTCAAAATGCCTGCTTAAAATTTTTGCAAAACTTATAACAGTGGGGGAAACCGCAACCCAGCCGTCATAAAACACAAAATGGCAATTGACCATATTAAAAACTCCTTATTAATTCACAAATATATTCAATTTCTTCTTTTTTAAGAGAACTTGCAGAAGGCAGGTAAAGGCCGTTTTTGGATAAATTATCGCACACAGGGTATGCGCCTGTGCCACTGCATCCAAAATCAAGCAGGCTTTTTTGCCTGTGCATGCCGCAAAAAAGCAACCGCGTATCAACACCGTTTTTGTTCAAGTGCGCAATTAATTCTTCTTTTGTATGATTATAAATTTCAGGGTTCAACAAAATTGCATTCATCCACGCAACATTTAGCGCCCCTTCTTCATCCTTTTGAAAAGTTATGCCGTCAACATCTTTTAAAAATTCTTTATACAAATTGCGGTTTTTAATTCGCATTTGGCGATATTCATCAGCACGCTCCACCTGCGCCAAGCCTATTGCGGCGTGCAAATTGCTCATACGGTAGTTAAAACCGATATCATTGTGTTGATAAACCCTTGGCGCATCAAGCGGGAAGCACATGTTTTTAAAATAGCGGCACTTATCATAATTTTCCTTATTGTTTGTCACAACCATACCGCCCTCGCCCGTTGTGAGATTCTTATTTGCAAAAAACGAAAAAGAAGCAATATCTGAAAAACTGCCCGCTTTTTTGCCTTTATAAAGTGCGCCGTGCGCTTCGGCGGCATCTTCCACTATAAATAAATTGTGCTTGCGCGCAATTTCAGAAATTTTATCCATATTACAAGGGTTGCCGAAAATGTGAACGGGCATAATGGCGCGTGTTTTGGGCGTTATTTTTTCTTCAATTTTATCAACATCAATGTTCCATGTATCCTTATTCGCGTCCACAAAAACAGGTTTTGCGCCCGTATAACAAACCCCAAAGGCTGAAGCTATCATAGTAAAATCGGGCACAATAACTTCATCGCCCGCCCCTATGCCCAGGGCTCTGAGCGCCAAATGCAGCGATACCGTGCCGTTACAAACAGCAACACCATATTTACAATCACAATATTTTGCAAAATTTTCTTCAAAAGCACTCACGTATTTGCCTGCGGATGAAATCCAGCCTGATTCCACACAATCTTTAACGTATTGTTTTTCATTACCGTTTAAATACGGTTCGCACACAGGTATAATTTTTTTTGTTTCAATCATTTAAAATTACATCCTCATCTTCAACGCTTACAAAGCGGGTTTTATCATTTTCGCCCAAATAAGGCCCCTGTTTTATTTCTATCATCTCAACTTCTTCCAAACACTTAAACCCATGCCCGCCAAATGCAAGAAGAATAATATCGCCCTCGCCCACCGTATAGCTTTCAATGTAGCGTTTGTCATCATCGTAAAAATCAACTCTCAAAGTGCCTTTTCTTACAATCAGCACTTCTTTTGTGTAGCTTACTTCCCTTGAAATTATATTGTGCGTATGCGCGTCAATTTTTTTGCCCTTTTGGTGTTTCATAAAAGCAAGCTGCTGGGAAAAATCGCCCGGTGTAAAAAATTCAACACCTTCTTTTGAATAATTCCCTCTTATTATTATTGCGAATACTTTATTGTTATGAACAACCTTCTGAACAGTACCCGCCTGGTTTTGTGTGCCTGTTTCCATAAAATTATATTAACATAAAAAAACTTTTATGATACAATTAGAACCAGAAGCACAACGAAAAAGGGTAATTTTTTATGTCAACAATTGAATACTTTACAAATTCACAAGAACTAAAAAATGTTTTCTCGCCTGCACGCGCCACAATAACGGCACCGTTTTTTGGCAACAACGTAAAATGTGTGCAAACAGTATCAGAAGCTTATAAACTTGCAAAAAAAAGCACGGGTACTGTTGAATTAACGGGCATGCCCGTGTATGAGCCTGAAAAACTGGGGCTGCCAAAAGGGGCTAACCAGCTTTTATTTAATGACGGCACGGTTGTGGGGCGCTGCGCTGTTGCAAGAAAAATTGTGGGCGAACCGGGCTGCGATTTGGAATATTTGCTGCCCATTATAAGGGAAGCCGTTTACAACACGCGCGACAGGCTGATGCACAAGGCAGAAGTTGTGGTGGGTTTAGAAGAAGATTTTATGGTAAAAGCGCACCTGCTTATTCCTGAAGGCTTTGAAAATGTGATGTATTCCTGGATGTTGAATTTCCAATATATCAACAAAGAATATGAAAATATGTATAAAAATTCACGCGCCATAACAGAAGGCGATATTTACGTGTTTTCAGACCCTTATTGGACGCACCCCGATTTTCCCTACGGGCTTACATTTTTTGACCCCAAACATAACTGTGCGGCAATTTTGGGCATGAGATATTTCGGCGAACACAAAAAAGGCACACTCACCCTTGCCTGGGGCATTGGGGCAAGAAACGGCTATGCGTCATGCCATGGCGGGATGAAAAGATATAATTTAAATGACAATAAATCCTTTCAAGTTGCGGTTTTTGGGCTTTCGGGAAGCGGAAAATCAACCATAACGCATGCAAA
>CAZYYK010000008.1:0-20048 GCA_964651135.1 uncultured Gammaproteobacteria bacterium
GTCTTAATTTTTTTAAAAAGCCCATGCTGCCTCCTTTAAGTTCAATAATTCCTGTTTTAATTCTTCCACGGTTGTTATGTGGCATCCGAATTGCCTGATTACAATACTTGCGGCAAGATTGCTTATAACGCAGGCTTCAAGGGGGTTTAAGCCCGCACAAAGAGCAAGCGTAAAAACACCTGCAACCGTATCGCCTGCACCCGTCACATCAAAAACTTCTTTTTTATTAAATGCAGGTATAAGATGCATTTTTGTCTGTTTCCCGTTTTCAAAAAGCGCCATACCGCAGGCTCCGCGTGTCATTAGAAGGTAATCCAGCCCCACTCTTTCAACAATTTCCTCTGCGGCTTTTTCAAGCGTTTTGTCATCTTTTATGAAATAGCCTAAAAACTTTTCGCTGTCAGGCTCGTTAGGCGTTATGGCATTCACGCCTCTGTATTTTTCGAAATTCTTTTGAACATCCGCAACAATAATTTTGTTATATCTTTTTGCAAGCGAAATTGCTTCCTGTACAACCTTTTCGGTTAAAACACCCAAATGATAATCTGATAGCATAACGCCATCATGTTGGGGAATTGCGGCTCTTAGGGCATTTATAATTTTGTCTTCAACTTTTTGTGAAATTTCATCATTTGTCTGCCTGTCTATTCTTACAATCTGCTGTGTAATGCTCTGGGAACATGAGCCTGAAATTCTTGTTTTGGTGGTTGTTTTGCGCCCTTCATCCAAAACCATGTATTTTGTGTCAATGCCTGCTTCCCTTAAAGCATTTAACATAACGCCGCCGTAATAATCGTTTCCGTAAACCCCAAGTGCACTAACACGCCCGCCATTTAGAGCCGCAATATTATTGGCGGCGTTTGAAGCTGTGCCTAAAATAATTTTTGTGTGGCTGTGTTCTAAAATCAGAACCGGTGCTTCGCGCGAAATTCTTGATGTTGCACCAAAGACCATTTCGTCAATGGCAAAATCACCTACAACAAGAATTTTAGGTGTCTTAAGATAATCTATTCTGTTTTTTAACTCTTCCTTTAACACTTCTTATAAAATTTTAGCACAAAAAAAATTTACAAACTATCTATCCAAATTGCATTAACAGGGCAAATTAAAGCGGCATCAATGCAATCCTGTTCGTTTGCGCTTACGGCTGCTTCATTGACATGCGCTGCTGTATCCACGGTAAAAACATCTTTATTAAGAGCCTGGCATGCGCCGCAGCCCGTGCAGTTATCCATAATTGTTACATTCATATTTATCTCCTTATATTATTTTTGAATGATAAAATAAACGTTTCCTTCAAAAAACACCCGAAACGGCATAATTTATTCTAAAAGACCAACCTTTTCGGGTTGGTCTTGAAACTTGATATATTTTCTAATATTAGTAGTAATAGTAACCGTAAGAAGGCAATGTTCCAAACAAAGGGCTGCTGTAGTTTTGCTTCATTTGCTCATAATATTCTTCGTTTTGCGCCTTTTGTTGAAGATATTTTCTATATTCTGTAATGCTGCTGAAATAGTCTTGGGAGTTTGGATTTTCCATTTGTCCGCCGCTAACCCCCGCTAGTGAACCAAATTTTGCCAGGCCTGTTGAAGTTGCTTGATATGCCGCTTGCAATACTGCTTCGCTGCTCAGAAATTCTTTAAATGCCGCTCTGCTTGCATTTGATAATGCCCTGTTTGCGCTCAATCTTGTTTTTGTAACAAGCGACCAGCTTGGGTTGTCAACGCCATGTTCAACAAGCTTCGCTCTTGCATCAGCATTTGTATACTTACCGGTAGTTGCAGAAGGGGGTGCTGCACTTGTTGCCGCGATAGCTCCATCAGGATTAGCTATAAGATCTCCTTTAACCAGTCCATCTTTTGCGCTGACAACTTTGGTTCCGTTTGGTACTAATTTGCCTGATTTTATATCGGCCTGTTGTCTTTTGTAGGCACTTCTATCCGCTTTTAGTTGTTTTGCCCCGGCTTTTCTTTGCGCTTTTGCTTGTTTAGCGTCTATTCTTGCTTTGGCATCGGCTGCGGCTTTATCTATTTCTGATGAAGGAGCATCCGGGGTATCCGCATTTGTTGGAGCATCCGGGGTATCCCCGTCTTTCTTCTTAAAGAGTTTGCCCAATTTTGTATTGGCTAACGCGTCTTTTGTTGCATTATAACCTGCTTTAACTTTGCCCAATACTCCTTGTGCATCTTTCATGGCATTGCCGACACCCTTTAAAGCTTGTCCGAAAGCAGATTGCCCTGCCGTTTTAAGGGCTGTTCCCATTGTTTGCAAGGGGTGGCTAGCAAGACTTTTTATCCCTGTTCCGACTGATTTAACGGCACCCATAACGCCTGTTGAAGTATTGCCCATCATTCTTCCGATACCGGCAAAACTTGCACAAGTGCCGACTGCCGATGCTGCAATTTGAAATCCGCTTGAACCTATATTCTCCCAGGCAGCTTGTGCCTCAGCGTCTGTTGTTGCGCTATTGGCATTTCCTATTGCTGATGATAATCCCTCAATGCCTTTATATAAACCAATGGCTCCTATCACTGCGCCGGCTACAACATTGACACCCGGTATAAAACAAAGTGCCGTTAAGGCCGCAGCTTTTAAGAAATTTCCCGGTGATGAAATTATTGATTTTACTCCATTTACAATTGATTTTCCTATTCCCCAAAGGGCACTCTTAAATTTTGACCAGCCGTCAATTTTTCCGTCATCGGATCCGTCTGCACATTTGCTTTTTAATTCTTCCTGCACGGCGTCCACATTAACCGTTGTTGAAACCTGCCCGGCTAAAACATTACATACTGCCGCAGTAGAACTACCGTAATAATTCCCATAATTAGTAGTGTTAATCATCATTCTCTCTCTATAAAATTAAGTAATCTCTCTCAAAAAAAATAAAGTATTTTTTTAAAAGAAAATTGCCATAAGTAAAAAAGAGTGTTAACACTTCTTAATATTTAAAAGGCTTACCCTTGCAAGATAAGCCTTTTAAATTTTTATCTTTGTATTATATTTATTGTATACCCAAGTATGGATTGTATACGAAACCCGAATTACCTGTTACTCCGGTTGGGTATATTCTATGTAAAGCTGCCATTTTGGCGTCTGAGTTTGGTTGTTCTAAAAGAGTATGTGATGTTGTTGCAACGGCTCCGAATCTGCCCAAGCTGCCTGATAAGTTTGTATAGTTTTCGTTTAATGTTGCAAGCGGGCTTGTTTTGCCTTGGAACGCTGCCTGGTAAGCAAGTGAGTTTGGATCTGCAGGTGCAAATCCTGCCAAGTCGGTTTGTATTTTTGAAAGTTGACTATTAATTTCTGTCATTCTTGCTGTTTGTTTAGATGTTAGGCTTTCACCTGATTTTAGAGCTTTTTTAGCGGCTTGCAGGTCACTTAACTCATCTTTTAACAGCCTTTGAGTTCTTTCTAATGTTCCTCTTTGAGCTTGAGTATATGAACTTTGAGTAGTTTCTGCGGTTTTTTTAGCTGTGTTTGCCGTTGTTTTTGCATCTTTAGCAGCTGTTTTTGAAGTTTTTGCGGCAGTTCTGGCTTCTTTTGTTACAGCCTTAGAGCCTTCGGGCGCAGTGCCGGCGGTTTGTATTTCTGTAATTTTCCCATTAATTTCTGTAATTTGGCTATTGAGCGCTTCTCCTGTACTTCTAGCTTCCGTAATTTGATTCTTCAAAGCTGTATATTCTGCTTCAGTTGTGTATTCCTTGCTATGTAATTTCTTGGCTGCACTGTTAAGGCTGTCCATTGCTTCTGTTTGTTGTTTTTGCAATTCTGCCTTTTGGCTTCTTAAATCCCTTACCGCTGATTGCTTTTCAGTTTGTGTTGAAACTTTTTTGCTGTGCGCTTCAGCTTTTGTTGCAGTCTCGTCAAGTTCATCGGCTCTTTTTTGAGTTTTTGCAGCCGTGCTTGATTTAGTGTTGAAATCATCTATCTTGGATTGAAGATCTTTAATGTCTGTTTCCAAATTTTTTCTTACTGTATCGTCAGTTGCATCTGCAAGCTGTTTATTTAAATCATCCATTTTGTCTTGATATTTTTGCATTTTACGTGCGTCTTTTGCTGCAAGTTTTGCTGTTCTGTTATCTTTAAAGGTTTTCTTAATACCCTCATAAGTGCCCTTAACTTTATCACCAAATTTAGTTTTGCCTTTTGTTGCATTCTTTATATTGCTGCCCAGGTTGCTGTTTTCCCAAGCATTTGTTGCTGTTTGTTTTACGGCTTTAGCTACTGAAGTTAGAACGCCGTCACCGGATTTCCTGAAACCTTTATAAGCATCCTGCAGCACTGCTGATTTATAACCCGTGCCTGCAGTTTTGCCGCCGCGGCCGAAGGTTTTAATATCTTTCCAGAAAGCAGTTGCTTTATCTGTCAATTTAGCACCGGATTTAAGCTCGCTCATTGCACTTCCCGCCGTGCCTTTCATAGCATTAAGCCCTGCTTTAACACCCACTGCAGACATTACTGTCTGGAATGTGCCTGAACCTATATTTTCCCAAGCAGCTTTTGCTTCAGCGTCTGTTGTGGCATTTGCTGCAGCTATACCGCTTTTTACCACACTTGCAGCACCCGTTACGACACCTACTGCTGCCATAGCTACACCTAATGGCGGAAATGCCACGCAAGCCGCGATTGTGCCAAGTGTTAACAACGCTTTGCCCGGGTTTGTAAAAATATCTTTAGCAAAGTTAAATATTGATTTAACCGGACCGGCAACTGCGCATTTTATCTTTTCCCAAAGCCCGATCTTGCCGTCATCAGAACCGTCCGTGCACGCAGAAGTGATATTTACCCCTTGAGCTGCTGCTGCGGTGCTCTGCCCGTTCGCCAAAACCTGCTGCACCTGGGCGCTTATTGTGCCCTGGTACCCGTTTCTTAATAAATAAGAATTGTTAATAGCTGCTGTTGACATTTCGTCTTCTCCCCGTTTCCTATTAAAATAAATCCTAATAAATTCCCGTTAATGAAATAAAGTTTTTTTGCATTGAAAAATTGCGTGCATAGTGAAATACCATGTAACATTTCTTAATACAATAACTAAAAGCTAATGCAGACGGGACAAAATACCTGCAATGCAGGAGTTAATTTCTTCAAAATCTTTTTCGAGTGCATTTTTTTTGGCAATAAAAACAAGGCTTAAATAATTATGCAGCTGTTTTTGTTCGTCATTTTTCATTATAAGACGCACGCTTTCGCGCATAAGCCTTTTAACTCTATTCCTTTTAACAGAGCTTTTATGTATTTTTTTGCTTGCCACAAACCCTATCCTGGTTTGGTAATGTTCGTTTTCAGAAGTTTTTTTTGCACCAAAATGCAAAACAATCAAAGCAGAGTTTATACTTTGATTTTGCTTGTATGTCGCCATAAAGGCGCTGTGGCTTTTAAGCCTGAATTCCTTTTTAAGCACGTTCTTTCGCTGTGATTGCTAACTTGTGACGGCCTTTGGCGCGTCGTCTGTTAATTGTTTCGGAACCTGCGGCAGTTGCCATTCTGGCGCGAAAACCGCTGACTTTTTGCCTTTTTGCTTTTGTTCCTTCAAGTGTGCGTCGCATCTTCTTCTCCTGACTTTTACTATTGCGTATATGTAGTATAATAAAGACAAAAGAAGGAGTCAAGCATGAAGGTTAAAAATAATACTGTTGGGTTTATCGGGGCGGGAAAAATGGGGCAGGCGATTATGAGCGGCATTATAAAAGCAGGGTTTTTGGATGCCAAATCAATTTATGCCTATGATAAAAACCGGGACATTTTAAAAATGGTGCAGAAAAATTTAAAAGTGAACGTTTGTGATAATTTGGAAGATTTAATGGCGCACTGTCAGGTTGTTGTGCTTGCAACAAAACCGTTTACGGTAAATGAAGTGTTGGATGCCATTGAAGATAAGATAAGAAACCACCTTGTTATTTCAATTTTGGCGGGTGTGAGCACCAAAAAAATTGAGCTAAAACTTTTTAACACCCGCACGGTGCGCGTTATGCCAAATACACCCGCACTTGTGGGGTATGGCATGAGTGCTGTCTGCGGCGGCAAATTTGCATTTGATTACGATGTTAAATACGTGCTTGAAATGTTTTCAAGCCTTGGACGTGCGATTGAAATTGATGAAAAATATATGGATATAGTGACGGCAATTTCGGGTTCAGGCCCTGCATTTTTCTATTATTTTATAGATAAAATTGCACTTGCGGGCAAAAAATTGGGGCTTGAGTATGATACGGCGCTTGAACTTTCGGCGCAAACGGCACTTGGGGCGGCACAGATGATTTTAAACACAACCGAAAGCCCCGAGGAGCTTATTGATAACGTGACAACGCCCGGAGGTTGCACGGAAATCGGGAATAATATTTTAATTAATTCAAAAGTTGAAGATATTTTATTTAAAACAATAAAAAGAACAATGGACAAAGCCAAAAAATTGGGCGGCTAGTTTGTTGCGGGCACTTCTTTTAATTCGCCCTGTTCAAGAACTTTTTTCTTTGTTTCCGATGTACCGTCTTTGTGTTTTATTGTGTATTCTTCTTTAATTTTTCTGCCGTTACGATCATATTCTTCTGTGTAGTCTTTTGTATCGCCGTTTACAAAAGTTGAGTGCCCTTTTTCTGTTTTTGCTTCCGACAAGTAAACTCCATGCTCAAAATCAATTCTGTATTCATTTCTACCCCCATCAGGAAAAACGGTTGTGCCTTTTTCCTGGATATTCCTATAACTACCGCCCTGGCCTTCGGCTTTTGTTTCGTAGGTGTGGGTTTTGCCATCTGAACATTTCATAACGCCTTTTTCAATTCTTTGACCTTCGCGCGGATAATATTCATATTTAATGTCGTATTCATCAACTTTGCCATCTGCGTGGGTTACTTTTCTTTTTTCGGTATCCATTCTAGGCATAGCAGGCAGAGATATAACAGTATCGCTAAATTTAGTTGGCTCTACTATTTTATAGGTATAATCGGACTCTGTTACTTCTTTTTCAACCGTACCGTCTTGTTTTGTTGTTGTAGTTTCAAGTTTTATAGCATCTTCTTTATCGTTGAATGTGTAAGCGTTTTCTTTAACTGTTTTTTCTTCTTTGCCTTCTTTATCTTTTGTTACCCTTTCTTCTCTTGCAACATTAAATTTTGAATCATATTCGTATTTTGCGTCAAACATTTCAACTTTACCGTCAGGATATAGTATTTTAAAGCTTTCTGAAAGAATTTTATCAAACACACCTTTATCTTCTGTATATTCTTTTATTCTGCCGTCTTTAAATTTGTATGTGCCCGTTTCTGTTTTAGTGCCATCCGAATTTAATTTAATGGTATAAGTGTTTGTGCCGCCGTCTGCAAATGTTGTAACCCCTTGTTCTTCAAGCATTGTGCCACCTGTGTCGTATATTTCTTTATATTCATGTTTTTTGCCGTCAGCTTCAGTGCAAATGCCTTGCCCTGTTTTTTTGCCGTCTGCGTCGTATGTGTATTTTTTCTTGTCGGTTTCTAAAGTTTTTCCGTCAGGTGTTGTTACCTCTTTTATTACTTCAATAATTCCTTTTTTGTCATGTAAATCTACCACCTTTATTTTATTTTCAGAAGTTATTGTTTCACCTTCGCTTTTTAACAATTCTCCGTCTTCATCATAATATGTTATCATACGCGTTGTTTTTTTGTTTTTTAAATCGACAGTTGTTCTTTCAAGTTTTGACCTTCCTCCTTTCTTGTCATAGATATAGGCTATTTTAGAAGTTTCAAAAACCTCGCCTTCAGAGTTTTGTTTTGTGGTTTCACTTAAAATCATATTCCCCTTTTTATCATAATGGCACTCACTTTCTTCAAGGATACCATCTTCTTTTGAACTGGTTTTTTCAATATAACTTCCGTCAGGATTATATAATTTTATTCTCTCTACGGTTGAATTTTTAGTTTTTGTATTGACTTTTATTTCTTTATAAGTGCCGTCATTATAATAAGAATATTCTTCTACTATTGTTTTATCCTTACGATCTCCGAGTTCATCAACTGTTGTTGTTACTCTTGCTCTTAAGTTTCTGGTATCATTCGTATATTCCGTAACTGTTGTTTTGCAATACCCGGCTTTTACATTTTCTTGCCGTGTTACGTTTCCGTTTACATTGTATTTGTATTTTACGGTTTCAATCACTTTGCCGTCTTGTTGAGAGGTAATTTCTTCTTGGGCTAATCTTCCTTGCGTGTCGTATTTATAAGTTATTATTTGATTATCAAAATCTTGATCGCTTGAATTTATAAGTTTTTTGGCAAGCCTGCCGTTTTCGTAAACATAGTCAACTATTTCTTTTATAACGCTCTCATTTTTAAAATTCAATAAGTTTTCTTCGCGCGTTATATTTCCGCTTTTATCATAATATTGGACATATTGTTTATCGTATTTTGTGTCATATCTTTCATCTTTATGGTCAATATCTCTGTGTGTGCCTTCAACTTTAAAAAGCTTGCCAAACCTGTAATGTTCATAATATTCATTGGTGCTTTTATCTGCAAGGGTTTGGGTTTTTCTTACAATTTTATCACTAAAGTGGTTGTATAAAACAGCACCCGCAGCTGCCGCTGTTGTTGCAATTGCACCGCCCCTTACCAATTTGCCCGCACCTTTTTTAAAAGCTGCAAATATGGAAAAAACAGCGCCAAGGCCGGCTGCTGTGCAAAGAGCTATTTTAGAAGGATCATATTGCGGTTTGACTTCGGTTTTGGTGAAAATGTCGTTATTATTTGTTGTTTCTACTCTTCTGCTACCTCTAGCGCCAAGGTCAATTCCTATAGTTTTTACCGCTTTAAAGGATAAACTATTACCGACGGGCAAATTCTTCATAATTGCTTTCCTTTCGAATATACAAATACAAAACTTCTCAAACGTAAAATTGCTACAAGTTTAGAGCCCCTTTGCAAATATTTACAAATATTTACAAGAATTTTTATTAAATAAAATAATAAAAAGAACGACCTTGAGTAGCAAAAAGGTAAAATCTTTTGGATTTTACCTTGATTATATGAATTCTGTAATTTTTTCTATCTCTTAGAGAATTGGAAGCGTTTTCTTGCCCTTTTGCGGCCGTATTTTTTACGTTCCTTAACCCTTGCATCCCTTGTTAGCAAGCCTTCTTGCTTTAAAATTGCTTTATTTTCTTCGTTTATTTCAAGAAGCGCTCTTGAAATTGCATGCCTGATGGCACCCGCTTGCGAGCTCATTCCGCCGCCAACTGCTTTAATTCTGAAATCGTATTTGGTTTGATTATCCGTTAAAACAAGCGGATGATAGATTAACATCTCCAAAGTGGGGCGGTTGCCCAAATAATTTTTCAAAGTTTTACCGTTTACAAAAACGCGTCCTTTGCCTAAAACTGCTTTTGCAACGGCAATTGAGCATTTTCTTCTTCCTGTTGTAACAGATAATATTTTTGAATTTTCTTCTTCTTTAATTTTAGCCATTATTTGCTTGCTCCTTTAATTTCATATACTTCGGGTTTTTGGGCTGCGTGAGGGTGTTCGGCGCCTGCATAAACTTTTAACTTTTGGAACTGCTCATCACCCAAAGTGTTGTGGGGCAACATGCCTTTTATCGCTTTTTCGAGAGCTTTTGTGGCATCTTTTGCCATTAAATCTTTAAAGTTTATTTCTCTGAAACCGCCCGGATAGCCTGTGTGGTGACGGTATAATTTATCTGTTTCCTTTTTGCCCGATACTGTAATTTTTGCTGCATTTATAATAACAACAAAATCGCCTGTATCAACATGCGGTGTATATTGCGGTTTGTGCTTGCCTCTTAATAAATTTGCAACCGCAACGGCAACTCTGCCTAAGGTTTGACCTTCTGCATCAATTAAGTGCCATTTTCTTGTTACTTCAAGAGGTTTTGCGCTATAAGTTTTCATTATTTTGCCTTTCGTTTGTATTTGTTGTCATATCCTACTTTTACAAGTGTAAGTCCAACAGCGTCTGCGGTTGACCCGGCTTTTGTTCTGTCTTTTGAATTTAGAATCTCTTTCATAGCGGATGGTTTGAGATTGTCTTTTTCAATTAACAAAAGTGTGCCCACTATTGTTCTTACCATATTGTAAAGGAACCTGTCCCCTACAATATCAATTTTTATCAAATCTCCCTTTTTGGACGCCCTGGCTTCATATATGTTGCAAACCTTGGCGGGGTTTTCGGAAGAAGTTTTAAAAGCACTAAAGTCATGTTCGCCTTTGATAAAAGAAAGTGCCTCGTTTATTCTTTCAATATCAAGTTTTTGCCTTACATGCAGGCAGTTGACGTCAAAAACATTTTCGCAGCCCGAATTTCTTATCAAATATTGATAATGCTTGTAAGCCGAGTCTTTTTGGGCATGGAACCTGTTATTTACCTTTTGGATTTTTAAAACTGAAATGCCTTTGGGCAAAAGTGAATTAAGTGAATATAAAAATTTATATTTCTCTATTTCTTTTTCGGTTTCAAAATGTACAACCTGCGCCATTGCTGATACTCCTTTATCTGTTCTGCCTGAGAAAATAGTGCTTATTTTGTGTTTTGTCAAAGTGCTGATAGCTTTTTCAAGCTCATCCTGGATTGTTTTGCCTTTCGGCTGCTTTTGGCTTCCGCTGAAGCCGTGCCCCAAATATTGAACTGTTAATTTATATTTGGGCATTTTTTATGTCAATTGGATTAAGGCCATTTCGGCAGCATCGCCGCGTCTTGGCGTTAATCTGAAAATTCTTGTGTAACCGCCGTTTCTGGTTACATATTTTTTGCCTATTGCGCAGAAAAGTTTTCTCAAAACTGTTTCTTTGGGGTGTTTTTGCCCTTCAGGCAGCGCGTCATAAGATTCGCCCGTTTCAAGATTGATATATTTTGTAAGTTCTCTGTCAAAAATATATTTTCCTGCCTGCCTTCTTGCGGCTAAATCACCTTTTTTGGCATAAGTAATAACTTTTTCGGCATACGGCTGGAGTGCTTTTGCCCTTGCCATTGTGGTTGTTATTTCGCCATGCACAAACAATTCGGTTGCCAAAGAACGAAGCAGGGCTTTTCTTTGATCAGCCGGCTTGGATAGTTTGTGTCTTTTGCATTGGTGTCTCATTTTATTGTTCCTTTTTTATATTAACTCTAACTCGTCGATTCCTTCAGGGTTCGGTTGAAGTTCCAAGCCAAACTCCTGTAATTTTTCGATAACTTCATCAGAGGATTTTTTACCGAAATTTTTAATATTTAACAAATCATGTTCAGATTTTTTCAATAATTCCGCCATTGAATTAATGCTTGCTCTTTTTAAGCAGTTGTAGGCGCGAACAGAAAGTTCCAAATCTTCAATACTGAAAATGGGCGCAGTTTCTTCAACAGCTTCTGCCTGAGGCTTTAATGCTTCTTCTTCAATTGAAGGAAGCGGTTTGCCCGTAATGGACGCAATTTGTCTGAAGTGTTCAATTAAAAGTGCAGCAGCTTTGCTTAGTGCTTGTGTTACTTCAACAGAACCGTTTGACCATATTTCAATTGTTAATTTGTCATAGTCAAGAATTTCACCCACGCGGGCAGGTTCTACAATGTAGCTTACGCGTTTAATGGGCATAAACAGGGCGTCAATCGGAAGCATGTCAATCGGGTATCCGCTTTTTTGTTCTTTTAAAACATCCTGTGTAATATATCCTTTGCCCGTTTCCACAACTATATCGGCGTGGAATGAGCCGCCTTCGGCGATTGTACAAATTAAGCAATCCGGGTTAATAATTTTAACGCCTGCCGGAAGCTGTATGTCAGAACCAAGAACAGGCCCTTGCTTTACGGCATCTATTCTTAAGTGTTGAATGTCGTCATTTTCAACCTTAACAACAAGGCCTTTTAAGTTTAGCATTATGTCAACAACATCTTCAACAATCCCCGGGATTGAAGTATATTCGTGCGTAATGCCTTCTATCCTAACCGAAGTAACAGCAGCACCTTCCAAGCTTGAGAGCAAAACTCTTCTTAAAGAGTTGCCGATTGTTGCCCCAAAACCTCTTTCAAGAGGCTCGATAACAAATTTACCGTATTGAGAGCCGTCTGAGCTTGTGGTTGTGCTGACATTCTTAATTTTAAGTTCCATATAATCTTTCTCCTAATAACTATTTAGAGTAGTACTCAATAACAAGTTGTTCCTTAAAGTCAGGGTCTATTTCTTCTCTTTGAGGCAGCCTGTCAAATGTAATTTTTTGCTCTTTTTTATCGACTGTAAGCCAGGCAAAATTAAGCGCTAAATCAATTGATTCTTGAATTATTTTAACAAATTCTCCACTTTTTGTTTTAACGGTAATAACATCGCCTTCTTTTAGCAAATAAGAAGGAATATCCACCTTTTTACCATTTACGATAACATGCCCGTGGTTTACAATTTGTCTTGATTGTTTGCGCGTAATTGCAAAACCTGCCCTAAAAAGAACATTGTCCAATCTTGATTCTAGAATTTGTAATAATATTGTACCTGTAACGCCTGTTTTTCTTAAAGAGGCAAGGTAATATTTTGTAAATTGTTTTTCAGAAACAAGATATGTCATTCTGATTTTTTGTTTTTCTCTTAAATGAAGTGCGTAGTCCGAAAGTTTTTTGCGGGCTGCACCATGCTGGCCTGAAGGGTTTGTTCTCATTGAAGTTGTTAACTTGCGGTTAGACAAATCTTTCACGCCGTAGTTTCTATATAATTTATTTGTTGGTCCTGTATACTTAGCCAATTTTAGCTCCTTTTCTTATACTCTACGTTTTTTCGGAGGACGGCATCCGTTATGAGGAATGGGTGTAACGTCCTTAATTAACGTAATTTCAAGTCCTGCTGATTGAATTGCCCTTATTGCGGTTTCTCGACCAGAACCCGGGCCCTTAATATAAACTTCAACCTTTTTCATTCCCTGGTCAATGGATTTTTTCGCAACCATTTCCGCGGCACTTTGTGCAGCAAAGGGAGTGCCTTTTCTGGCCCCCTTAAAACCGCAAACACCTGCGGAAGCCCACGCAACAGCGTTGCCCTGAGCGTCTGTTGAAGTTACAATCGTATTATTAAAGGTGCTTTGAATATACACAATACCCGTTAATACGTTTTTTCTTTCTTTTTTCTTTGTTTTAGTAGGTTTAGCCATTATATTATTCCTTTAAATTACACTTTCTTTTTATTCGCAATGGAAATAGATTTCTTGCCGCGTCTTGTTCTTGCGTTTGTTTTTGTTCTCTGCCCTCTCAACGGCAATTTTCTTCTGTGGCGCATACCTCTGTACGAGCCAATTTCGCTTAAACGTTTAATATTAAGAGATTCTTCGCGTTTCAAATCACCTTCAATAGTGTAGCGGGCAATTTCTTCTCTTAATTTTTTAATATCTTCATCGGTTAAATCATCTGTTCTTAAGTCTTGTGAAATTTTACAAGTATCAAGAATTTTTGCACTTCTTACATTGCCTATACCGTAAATATAGGTGAGTGCTATAACCATTCTTTTGTTACGGGGTAGATCCACCCCAGCCAATCTTGCCATTTGGTTCTCCTTCGTTAATTACCCTTGCCTTTGTTTGTGTTTAGGGTGTTTGCATACGACTGTAACTCTGCCTCGTCTTTTAATGATTTGGCAGTCTTTGCATAATTTTTTTACTGATGCTCTTACTTTCATTTTTATATTCCTTAGATTATTTTAATCTGTATGTTATTCGGCCGCGCGTGAGGTCATAGGGTGTCATTTCAACTTTTACCATATCGCCCGGCAAAATTCTTATAAAGTTTTTTCTGATTTTGCCTGAAATGTGGGCTAATATCTCATGTCCGTTTTCAAGTTCAACTCTAAACATTGCATTGGGCAACGATTCAAGTATTTTACCTTTAAATTCAATTACATCTTTGGACATTCAAAACCTTTACATTACTATGTTCTATTAATAATACATGCTAAAAATTTGAAATCAAGGCTTTTTTTGTCGAAAAAACGCATTTTTTAAAAAATTTTAATGTTTGTTTTTTTAAATTAATGGTTTATATTGAGCTGATACAAAATTAAAAAGTATTGATTTTGCCAAAAAAAATAAAGATTTTATAAAGTTTTGTAAATATTCTAAAAGATGATTACTATAAAAAAACAACCGGGCTGCCTTTGGCTGTGTTGTATTCATAAAAATGTTGAAGATTTTAGATACCCTGAAAGATTAAACTGTTGTATAATTTATATAATTATAACTTTAAGTTAAATAAATAATAAACAGGGGGTTGCCTTTAAGATGAAGAGAAATTTTTTTGAACTGACGCGCGCTTATTCCATTCAAATGTCCATAATGCCGTGGTTTGTGGCGGTTTGTTTTGCAAGTTTTACCATGCCGCAAATGTTGGATGTTTTGCTGACTTTAATTGTGGTTGTGTGCCTGCACCTTGGCGCAAACCTTTTGGATGATTACATTGACGTTAAAATGGAGGCTAAAAAATTCGGCGGCGATTTGTCAAAAATTAGTTTCAATATAGGCAAAAACAAGGCTGAATTAATATTAAAGGGCGCTTATTCAATGTTTGAAGTTGCATTTATTATATTTATTCTGTTCGCAATTCCCGCAATAATAGGCGTTTATTATACTATTCTATACGGGCCCGTTATACCGCTTTTAGCACTTGCAACACTGGCGCTGTGCGCCCTGTACCCGATATCAACAAAATACGGGCTGGGCGAAGTTATAGTAGGGTTTTTGTTCGGCCCGATGCTGACATTTGGCACTTATTTTGTGCTAACAGGTCCTTATCCTTTTGAAATAGGCTATTACACGCTTGGTTATTTTTCAATATCTCTGGCATTTTTAACAATGGTGCTTTTGCACACCCATGCTCTTATGGATTTTGATTATGATATCCAGCGGGGCAGAAAAACCCTTTGCACGGTTTTTAAAACAAAAGCTAACGCGCTTTACACTTTGGGCGTTTTAATTTTACTTGCGTATTTAAATATTGTTTATCTTATCGGCTTCGGGGTTTTATCAAGGTCGTTTCTGCTTGTATTTTTAACCATTCCCATTGCTCTTAAGCTTGTAAAATCCATGGGCGATTATATTAACGTAAGGGATGTTGCGCTGGAGCCAAAATGGTGGATGGGGCCTATGGAAGGGTGGCAGGAAATTTGTGCGCGCAATAATCAATATTTTATGTTCAGATTTTATCTGGCAAGAAATTTAATGTTCGGCTTTGCGCTTATCGCTTCTATTGTATGTTTAATGGTGTTTTTAGGGGGCATTGCCTTTGCGTACGGTTATTAAAATTATAATAGTAATAATACTTTTATTAATCTTGGCGCTTCTTACAACAAGAAAAACGGGGGTAGCAAATATGTTTGAAATTACAAGTAAATCTTTAAAAGAAGGCTCTGCACTTTCTTTAAGGCAAGTTTACAAAGGATACGGGTGCATGGGGGAAAATATTTCGCCTGATTTAAGCTGGAGCGGCGCACCTGATGACACTAAAAGTTATGCAATAATATGCCACGACCCTGACGCACCAACCGCGACAGGCTGGTATCACTGGCTTGTTTTAAATATTCCTGCCGCCAAAACTTCAATTGAAAGCGGCGAAAAATTAAGCGCGCCAATTGTTGAAACCATAACGGATTTTGGCTCATACGGCTATGGTGGCGCATGCCCGCCTGTGGGGCATGGGGTGCATCATTACATTTTTACCGTGTACGCGCTTGATGTTGCGGGTTTGGATGTTAAAAAAGAAACCAAACCCAAAGAAGTTGAAAATTTGGTTAAAAAACATGCTATTGCATCAGCAAAAATAACCGCCACATATCAGAGGTAATTTTACCACGGGTAATCGTCCCTCATCTCCCAGCCGTCTTTCATAATAAGCGCAGCGCAACCGTCGCCATTATTTGTTTTGGCACAAAAATTTGCCTTTAAATTTTCTCGTTCAAGTCCCAATTTATAGGGTACAAACTTCCCTCTGCCGGCTGGTTGATTTACGTAATACATATAATAAAACATATCTTTACCATCGGTATTTGGCAGCTTTTGCCCGTTAACATCAATGTAAACCATAGCATAGCTCAAATTACCGTTTGTATCCAGTACTGACATAACAGCCAAAAGCGTTCCGTCATTTAAATAAAATCTGGCATAGCTGCTTGGCATTGGCATTGAAACAGCTTTATTTAAGTAACTGAACTTAAATTCACACTCTCCGTCTGCTTTATCCTCGCAATTTTTCGCCACTTTCAAATACGGAACTAAATAAGTATTAGCAAATTTTACGGAATTATTTTTAGTGCCTTCAGGTAATGTCCACCCTTCAACAGGCCCATGCTCTGCTATTGCAAGGTTTGTGGTGTTTGCAAGTGCTGAATATGTTTTTTTAAGGCGCACAACAGTCTGTGTTTTTTGATAATTGCGCACAACCGTGGGGATTGTAAGCGCTGCAACCACCCCTATTATTGCAAGGGTAATCAGAACTTCTGCCAATGTGAACCCCTTATCTGAAATATTCCTGCCTGCCGCCACTATACCGCTTTCCATTTGTTGTTATAGTTAAATTTTTATTATTTTTTATATATTTTAGTTGACATAGTTAAATTAGTCAAGTTCAAGCTAAAAAGTGTTTTATAATAACAAAATGAACACAAAACAAGAAATCAAATATATGCTTTTAATGAACAACATGACCATGACCGAACTTTGTAAAAGAATGTCTAAAAAACTGGGCAAAACGTATACTATTCATAATATTTCGGGCAAACTTCAGCGCGATACAATAAAATACAATGAGATGAAAGAAATCTTTAATATTTTAGGATACGAAATCAGTATAAGAAAAATTCCAAAGAAATAATTTTTGTATTATACTATTATCTGCAATGAAAAAAATTAACAACATACGGAATTTCAGTATAATAGCTCACATTGACCATGGCAAATCCACCCTGGCAGACAGGCTTTTAGAAGCCACGGGCACAATTTCCGAACGCGATATGCAAGACCAGCTTATGGACACTATGGATATTGAACGCGAACGCGGCATTACAATTAAATTAACCGCGGCGCGCATGAAATATAAGGCAAAAGACGGGGGTGAATATATCCTTAATTTAATTGATACACCCGGTCATGTGGATTTTTCTTATGAAGTTTCACGCTCTCTTGCCGCCTGCGAAGGGGCGCTTTTAATTGTGGACGCAACCCAGGGGGTTGAGGCGCAAACGCTTGCAAATGTTTATCTTGCAATTGAACAAAACCTTGAAATAATTCCCGTTATAAATAAAATTGACCTGCCTTCCGCTGATGTTGAGCGCGTAAAGCACGAAATTGAAGAAATTTTGGGAATTGACGCAAGTTCGGCAATTCCCGTAAGTGCAAAAGAAGGCACCGGTATTGATGAAGTTTTAGAAGCAATTGTGGCGCACATTCCGCCGCCTGCCGATACGTCAAACAAGCCGCTTCGTGCACTTGTGTTTGACAGCGCCTATGATCAGTATTTGGGCACTTTGTGTTTTATAAAAATTATGGACGGCTGCCTTAAAACGGGCGACACCATACAGTTTATGGCGTCGGGCAAAAAATTTGAAGTTGTTGAAACGGGTTTTTTAAACCCAAACCGCGTTCAGGTTCAAGAGCTTAAAACAGGCGAAGTTGGCTATTTTGCAGGCTTTATCAAAGAAATCGCCCGCTTTGTGGGGGATACTGTCACAAACGCGGACAACCCCGCAAAAGAGCCTCTGGAGGGCTATAAAGAAGCAAAACCTATGGTGTTTTCAGGGCTTTACCCCGTTGATAACGACCAATACCACGACCTAAAAGATGCTTTGGAAAAATTAAAACTGAATGACAGCTCCATTACTTTTGAACCTGAAACCTCATCCGCCCTTGGTTTTGGCTTCAGGTGCGGTTTTTTGGGAATGCTGCATATGGAAATAGCGCAAGAGCGCCTCGAGAGGGAATATGACCTTTCTTTAATCACAACAGCACCCAGCGTTATTTATAAAGTTTATAAAACAGACGGCACAATGGTTGAGATTGATAACCCCGCCAATTTGCCCAATGCCCAGTACAGAGAATATATTGAAGAACCTTATGTGCGCGTGAATATTTTTACGCCCAAAGATTATGTCGGCACGCTTATGGATTTGTGCCAGAGCAAGCGCGGCGAATTTATAAATATGCACTATATTGATAAAACGCGCGTAAATTTGGAATACCACATCCCTTTAAGTGAAGTTATAACGGATTTTTATGACCAGCTAAAATCGCGCACAAAGGGTTATGCCAGCATGGATTATGAATTTCATAATTACAAGCGCTCGGATTTAATTAAAATGGATATAATGCTATCCGGCGAAATTGTGGATGCGTTATCCGTTATATGCCATAAAGACAGCGCTTTTAACATAGGGCAGAAACTTGCAACAAAATTAAAAGAAATTATTCCGCGCCAGATGTTTGAAGTTGCAATTCAGGCGGCAATCGGCGGCAGAATTATTGCGCGTACAACCATAAAGGCAATGCGCAAGAACGTTTTGGACAAATGTTACGGCGGCGATATTTCAAGGAAAAGAAAACTGCTTGAAAAGCAAAAACGCGGTAAAAAAAGGATGAAATCCGTTGGGCGTGTGGATATTCCGCAGGAAGCATTTATGGCAATTTTAAGCGTGAATGAAGAATAATTACCATGGGTAATCATCTTTAATTTCCCACCCGTTTTTTGCAATAAATGCAGCGCAACAGTGTCCGTCACCTGCGTTAGAACAATTGGACTTTATTGTGTTTGCACTCATTTCATATCCGTAAGGCAAAATGCCTTTATTTGTGCGTATAAACCAAAAAACATCCCTGCCCAATCTGTTGGGCTTTTGCCAATTGTTTAAATCCACAATAATATAAGGTGCAAGGGTTGTGCCATTTGTATGTGTAACTATTAAAACAATAAGTGTGCCGTCGGACATTACAAATGTTACTCTGTGCTGCGGGCTTACAACATCCCATGCGTCCCTGTCTCCCCTCGGTTCAAACCAGGGTCTTCGATTATCATAATTGCATTCCTGGTAAGTATTACATATTTTGGAAATTTTTAAATAAGGTTTCCAGTATCTGTCAAAATAATCTGCCATAGTTATATTGGGATAATTATCCCAGGTGTTTTCAAATCCGTTTTCTGCCTGAGATGTGTTATATGCTTGATTTAGAATGGAATAAACTTTTTTTAACTTTGTAATAGTTTGGGTTTTTTGGTAGTTTTTCACAACCGCGGGGATGGTAAGTGCGGCAACAACGCCGATTATGGCAAGCGTAATTAAAACTTCCGCCAAAGTGAAGGCTAATTTTTTCATACCAATCTCCTTTTTTTAAATTATAATTGTATTTTTACCTTTCACGTACGAGAAAGGATTAAAGTAATTATAAACATAAAATAAAAATTATGCAACTATCGGAAAAAAAGAAAATCATTTGTTTAGCAATGGGCAAGGCGATAAAAAAATTAAGGGGTAAAAAAAGCCTCTTTATGCTGGGTGCTGAAAACGATATCTCAACATCCATTTTAAGCACCATTGAAAAAGGCACAAAAGACCCGCAGCTTACCACCGTTATAAAGCTTGCAGAAGCGTTTAACCTGTCTTTTGAACAGCTTGCCCGTTTGGTTGAAAAGGAACTGCCAAAAGACTTTTCTCTGATTGAAAAATGAAAATCCCCGAGTTTATTTTGCGCTTACAGCGGTATTTTGGCAAAACACAAAACACTAAAAATCAGCAACGGATGTTTTTCTACCATGGGTAATCATCTTTAATCTGCCAATTATCATACATAATAAGCATGGCACAGTTTATGCCTCTTTTGCCCCTCGAACAGCCGTTTTCTCCACCGTTTCTAATGCCATCTATGGTACATGTGCTGCACCAGGGCATAAAAGTGCCTATCCGCTCAGCCTGCGTGACATAAACATAGTAAACATACACAAAAACATCTTTTCCCAATTGGTTAGGTGCTTTTTGTCCGTTTAAATCTATTATAATTTCAATGTATTTAGAAGCATTGTTTATCGTGTGCAGCGCGATAAATACTCCGTCATTTAGATAAAATCTGGCATAATTGCCGT
>CAZYYK010000008.1:20058-26197 GCA_964651135.1 uncultured Gammaproteobacteria bacterium
TAAGATATTGCGAATATGAACTGCCGCTTAATCCGATATAATTAAATTTACATTCATTGGTTTCCTTATTTCCGCAATTTTTTGCAACTTTTAAGTAGGGTATTAAATATGTATTTGCAAAATCAATTGATGCCTGGGCATTTTGAGTTTCGCCGACTTCCCAAGTGCTGACAGGTCCATGGTCTGCTATTGCAAGATTTGTGGTGTTAGCAAGTGCTGAATATGTTTTTTTAAGGCGCACAACAGTTTGCTGTTTTTGATAATTACGCACAACTGTGGGGATTGTAAGTGCTGCAACAACGCCTATTATTGCTAATGTGATAAGAACTTCGGCGAGCGTGAAAGCTAAGCTATCAGGGCATCCATCGCCACTCCTCCCTATTTTATTGCTTTTTCCCATAACTTTTCGCCTTTCGTTAATTATAATTGTATCAGTTTTTTTGAAACTTTGCAACAAACAAAAAAGCGCCCACAGGACGCTTTTTAAACCTATTTATGCTTTTAACCTACTTTGTTTCTTTTAATTTGTTAATTGCACGTGTAAGTCTTGATTTTTTTCTTGCAGCTGTGTTTTTGTGTAAAATTCCTTTAGAAACCGCTTTGTCGCAAAGCTGATAAGCTTTTGAAAGTGCTTCCTGCAATTCTTTTTCATCCTTGCCGACAAGCGCTAACACCTTTTTAACAGCTGTTTTTATGCTTGTTTTAAAAGCAAAATTTCTTTCTTGGTTTTTACGAGCCGTAAGAACTCTTTTTTTAGCAGATTTAATATTTGCCATTTTTGTTTTCCTTTCGCAAAATAAACTTCTGTTTATCTGCAGAGTTTTGAGTGAGTAATGCAATAATAATTCAAAAATAAATTAAATGCAAGCGGTTTTTGGCACTTCGCGCGCTTCTTATTTTTGCAAACAAAATGTACCCGCCCCTTAGAGCGGATACATCTTATAAAATTGATAAATTACTTACCGTTTAATTTGGTAATAATTTTGTCTGTCACGTCCTCAGAGCCGTACAGTGTTGTGGATGCGGGAAGAAGCAAGGTATAGCCGCCTTCTTTGCCCACTGCTTGAATTGCGCTTTCAACAGCAGTGCCGATTTGTTTAACTTTAACTTCTTTATTTTTTCTCAAAGCTTCAATTTTATTAACCAACTCTTTGTTATATTTTTCTTCTAAAGCTTTTTTCTGATTTTCAGGCGCTGCCGCTACTTTTTTTCTTGCATCGGCAATAAAACTTTGGATTGATTTTTCTTGTGCCTGCACCCATTTTGTGGCCTCTTGCGATTTTGAATACTGCTGCATAACTTTGCCTAAATCAACCGAACCGAACTTGTCTTCGGCATAGGTGCATTGAGCAGCCAACAGCATTACACCCAGTAATAAAACTAATTTCTTCATAAACGAATCTCCTTCTTTTTGCAGATAAGATAATTAAACAACAAATACCGAAATTAGTAAAGTTTTTTATTATGACCGCAGGGCTGGATTGGTCAGACGACCTGCCAGGCTGAACAACTATTTCGGCGTAATTTCTATATTTTTGTTAAAACTGTATGGCTTTTTGTTTGCATTTAATATATTATTGATTGAGAATAGCTGAGAAAGTTGAGGAAATTGATGCCATTTTTTAAAAAAAATGATCAAAAAGCCTTTGAGCTTTTTGTAAACTACAAAGAAGCACGCTCTTTATGCGAAATTTTAGAAAAAGTTGCTTTAAAATTTTCCGATTTGTGGGCAATAACGGATGAGTATAACAATATTCAAATGACCTACGGGCAGTTAAAAAAAGAAGTGGATTATTTTGCGGGCGGTTTACAGGCATTAGGTGTTAAAAAGGGTGATTTTGTCAGCCTGTTTTCAGAAAACCACGGCAGATGGATTGTTGCGGATCAAGGTATTTTAAAATGCGGTGCAATTGCGGCTGTAAGAGGCTCTAACGCACCGGTTGACGAACTTGATTTTATAATATACCACAGTGACAGTAAGGGTTTGGTTTTAAGGGATGATACAACGCTTGAAAAATTAAGGCCTCACCTTTCAGGGCATAAATTGGATTTTATTATTCTGCTCTTTGTTAAAGATGAAGTTAACAGAAACGGCTTAAGCTGCCCTGTTTATCTTTACGATGAAATTATCGCAATGGGCAAAAACAAAAAGTATACGCCTGTTGAAATGAACCTTGATGATAATATGGCGCTGCTTTACACTTCAGGCACAACCGGAAACCCCAAAGGTGTTCTGCTGACTCACAGAAATATTGTTTATCAAATAACAGTCGCGCACCAGGGCTTTTTATCCCAGCCGGGTGAAAAAACCCTGCAAATTCTGCCTGTTTGGCATGCGTATGAAAAAGTGGGTCAGTATTATTATTTTTCAAGGGCATGCCACTTGCATTTTACAACCCTTGCAAATTTAAAAAATGATTTGGTTAAATATAAAATTGATACTATGATGTCTGTTCCCAGAATCTGGGAAGCAATGCGCCATGGGATTTACCAGGTATTAAAACAAAAATCCGAACTCGGGTATAACATATTCAGGTTTGCAATAACAATAAGCATGGCATACAAAGAAAGCTCAATGTATTTGAGGCGGCGTATTACAAATAAAAGAATATACAGCCCCCTTACATCCGTTATGTCATTTTTCACGGTTATTGCACTGTGCCCGCTGCACAAACTTTTTAGTGCAACGGTTTATAAAAAACTCAAAACCGTGGCAGGCTTGAATTTCCGCGCCAGTATATCTGGCGGCGGTGCGCTTTCAATGCAGGATGAGTATTTTTATGATGCAATAGGCGTAAATTTGCGCGTAGGCTACGGTTTAACGGAAACATCACCCGTTATTACCTTAAGAAACGTAACTCAAAAGAATTTCTTGGGTTGCGCGGGGCAGGCAGTTCAAGGAACTGAACTAAAAATTGTTGACCCGCATAACTTCAGAGAGCTTAAAAAATTCCAGAAGGGTCTTGTGCTTGCGCGCGGACCGCAGATAATGAAAGGGTATTACAAAGACCCTGAAGCCACGCGTGCTATTATTGACAAAGACGGCTGGCTGAACACAGGCGATTTGGGCTGGCTTACAAATGAAAAAAATCTTGTTCTGGTTGGCAGGCTGAAAGAAACAATAGTCCTTTCAACGGGTGAAAATGTTGAGCCCGCGCCAATTGAAGAGGTGTGTCTAAACAGCCCGTATATAGAACAAATAGTTTTGGTGGGGCAGGATAAAAGCGGTGTCGGTGCTTTGGTTATACCTTCTCAAGGCGCTTTGGAAAAATGCGGTTTGAAAATAGATGATTTACAAAAGCAAAAAGAAAGCTCTATTCAAAATCAAGCTTTAAGAGAGCTTATCAAGCGCGAATTAAGCACTTGTATCAAAAATAAGCCCAAATTAAGACCGTTTGAAAGGATAATAAAATTTGAACTTTTAAAAGAAACTTTCAGCATGGATAACGGGCTTTTAACGCAAAGTGCCAAGGTTAAACGCAATACGGTTTTTGAAAAGTACAAAGACTTGATTACAAAAATGTACAAATAATCTAAGCTTTAGCTTCGGGTTTTTTGCCCGAAGCTTTTTGTTCCTCTTTGGCTTTTTCGCTCAGGCGTTTTTTGCCCGTTGCATTGCTTACAAATTTTATCCATTCGCCATAAAGACCCTTGTTGTTATAGTTTTTATTTTCGAATTTCTCAAGTTCTTCGCGGCTTTCCATACGCTTTGTGGGCACGCCGATTGATTTTCTTATTGTGGTTTCATTGCAAAACTCGGTAACAGAGGTAACAACGGCAGCGCCCGCAAGAGAGCCCAGATATGTCTTTTCAAATGCGTTGTTAAACAGGCTCATCCAGAAGGCATTTGTGAAGAAATTCATAACCTTGTGGCCTATGCGCGTGTTTGTAACTTCTTTTGCATGTTCAACATCTTCACCGTTTGAATCAATCAAAACCTTGTTTCTGAAGTCGTTAACAAAGAAATATGAAGCAATTAAGGTTATAAGCGTTCTTGAAACCATGGCTAAAGACGTGTTGGAATATTGAGATTTTGTGTCGCTGTTATAAACATTGCGTATGGTATTTTTCATAACCTCGTTAAATTGTGCCCCTTCTGATTTCATTTTTTTAGACCCGAGAGTGTAAAGTTCGTTCAAAGACTTTAAAACCGGGTTTGAAGCAGCATCTTTTGCCGCGTTATCGGCAACTTTATAAGGTTTGACTTTCATAATACCGGCAAAAAGATTGTAAGGCGCTTTGAAGGCCCCCCAAAGCTTTTTCACTACCCCTGGAAAACATCCCCACCAGGCATCTTTTTTGCCTAAATTGTATACAGGGCTTCCTTTATGAACTGTTTTTAGGTTCTTGTCGGCTAAAGCTTTTTTGTATTGTGATGCAAGCTCTTTATAGCCGCTATCTTCAAGCTTATCGACAAATTCATTAATATCACCCTGCGGCGCCCACACTGTTTTTTTGGTTATTTTATTATAAAATCCTGAAACGCCGTTTGATATTGCCGTGCAGCATTTATTAAAACCTTTTGAATATTTTCTGCCCAATGCAAGTGCAAACCCGAGCGCAACAGCTGAAGCCGCCAAATTGAGCAGTGTTTTTAATTGTTTATTCATAGGTTTTTTTACTTTATTTTCCTTTGTTTTGGGTTTGATATCCGTTGCTTGCGCTTTTTTTTGTGCCGAATCTTGAGAGATATTTTCTTTTTGCAAACGCTTTTGGTTAATTTCCTTTGCCTGCTTTGGAGTTAAAGGCAATAACGGCACCCTGTTTGCAACCCTTGAAATTATTTCGGACGCAAAAGTTGCCAGCGCTAAAACTGCCGTGGCGGCGGTTTGGCTTTTGTTAGTGTGCTTTGATAAAGTCCCAAGGGCCACAAAACTTATAAACGCATTTAAAGAAAACCTGCTTACTTCCTGGGCAAAACGCTTCTTTTCGCTTTTTAAAGCTTCTTTTTTGTCATTTTTTTGATACATTGAAACGTTATAAAAATCTTTTCCCACAAAAGCTGCCGAAACAAGCCCTGTGGACATGCGGGTCAAGGGACGTTCAAATTTGGTATTATAGCGCCCCTGCGGTTTTTCCAAGCCTTTGTGAATTGCGCCTAGAAATTTTTCATTTGACATATCGCGGCTTAAGGTATCGGTCATGCCCGCTGCCTGATAGAATAAATCCGTAAGTTCGTTTTTAAGCCTGCGGTTTTGGAGCGGTTTTGAATTTTGCATCCTTGCAACAAAATCGGAATTTTTAAGCGCGGGAATTTTCCCAAACCCCTTGCACAGCCCATTTCCTATATCAAGCCACATATCTTTAAACGGGTATGTAATATTTTCTAAGGCTTTGCTTAATATATTCGGTTCACAAACTTCAATTGTTACATCGCCCGCCCTCCCGCAGGCAGCATCATTTAAAGCTTGCGGAGCAAGTTTTATCATTCTGCTGAATTTAGTATTTTGAGCCCCTTGTGTAAAATCTTGAAGGGTGTGCGCCAAAATACCGTCGCCTGCATTGAGCATGCTTTTGCTTATAACTTTTTGAACAGGTTTAGTGAGCAATCTTATACCCTTAAAAGAGGGTTCCTTGTAGTGAGAGTGCAAACTCTGACTTATTCTTATTCTCCCAGCATAATGTGACTCCATACTATTCAAACTCATGAAACCAGGTTTCACTTAACCTCCCTATTTTTAATTATTTCACAAGCACAGTTAAAAATTAATCTTTTGTTAAGATATTATACTTTTATATATACCCGCCTATATACAAAACCTCAAAATCCAAATTTACCCTAATTTTAAAAATGAACAATTTTACATTTCTTAATTTGGTGTTCAAAAAAAATATTTACAGTTTTATAATGCACAAGGTTAGATAAACGCAGAAAGTGAGATTTTATGAGAGTGAGTTCCGTAAATTTTAGGCTTAGTGCGCAAAATTCTCCCGCGCATAAAGGTTTTTTCAAACTTAAACCGCATTTCCCCGACTGTCTTTTTTACACTCCCGTCAAGGATGAAAAATTCCAGGAAGGGGCAACGGCAGAACAAAGGGAGTTGTTTGAACAATATTATTGTTTCAAACATCCCTCGGCGTTTAAGATGCCAAAGGTTAAATATTATATAGAATATCCCTTGCAGGCAACAACTTTGGA
>CAZYYK010000009.1:0-26032 GCA_964651135.1 uncultured Gammaproteobacteria bacterium
AATCTGCAATTAATGATACTGATAATTTGATAACAATAGACGATTTTACACAAAAAATCATTGAAAAACATAAGGTTTAATAATATATTATGCAAAAAAGGCAGCTTCCAAAAGCCGCCTTTTTTAAAATATTAATCTGTTAAAATTCATTTATTTTAACATACACTTCTGACACCGTATAAGCGGTTTTTGTTGTTCCTGCAAGCACTTGGGCATCGTCACCCTTCATTAACAAAAACAGAGGGCAAACTAAAACGCTCAAAACAATTGAAAGTGTCATTTTATCTTCAGGGTTTGCTGATATAGAAGAAGAAAGCGGTACGTAGGTGCCGTCAACTGCGGTTGTGTGAAAATCACTTACTGTCACTGTTCCTGATTTTCCAATCATGCCTTTCGGGCTGGAAAATGAAATTGTTGCGCTAACGGGCGTTCCGGATGAAACCAAAACCTTTCCGCTGCTTGATTTTACATCCCCTACAACCGAAAATTTAACTATGCCGCCGCTTACAATATCTTGTGTTGTAATTGTCTCATCACATCTTATAACAACAGGTGTGTGTGCGGGAAGCTTCACTTGCCCGGAGGATACCGCAGCTATTTTCATTGACGGATAAGCGTAATTCGCCGTAACATTATCTGTATTTTTCAAAAAATCATACAGGGTTTGAGCTTCTTTTTGAGATACGTCCGCAAAAATCGGAGATGTGGACATAGTGAAAAATAAAACTACTAAAAAACTTGAAATTATTTTTTTAATTTGCATAGGTTGTTCTCCTTTTTATAATCTAATAAATAACTCAGGGTTGAGATAAATAAAAATCCCATTATAATTCCGACAGTAAATCTTATAATATTACCTGTATTAATTTGTACAATAAAATTAAGGATTATGTCAATAATAATAAGAAAAAGTAACAAAGAAAAAACCTTGAAACCCAACTTAAATTTATTGAAAAGAACTGTTATTGATGAAATAACAACGCCTGTGTAAAATCCGTAACATCGGCAGCACAGGGCAAGGGGGTAGCCAAAAAACCAAAATGACCTGTCCGGCTGCTGGTGGCAGGCATGGAGGTATAAAGAGGTTAGGAAAGATGACTGTTCATACAGTTTAAAATGCGCAAAAACCGGTGATAATGTGCTTCCTACAACAAAAAAGAGGCTGTACAAAAGGAAAAATATTATTACTGTTTTTTTTATAATACTTCTCATAGCTTTCTTTTTATTTCTGTAAACATAGTTTTAATTCCATGGTTCTTCAAATATTTTAACACAAATGCTTGTTTATTTAATCGTTTGGTAAAATTGTAAAATCGGATGAAATAATTGGCAAAATTAATTGTTCACATGCGTTTTAAAAACAGTAATCACATTAGAAGAGCAAGGAAGATGATTAGCCAAATTTCAGGCATAAATACCTATCAAAAAAATTCTCCGTCTTTTGGAATGGCACTTAGGGTAACAAAAGGTGCTACAAAAACGCTGATAAACGAAGTAAGTGATTTATCAACTGCAAAAAAACATCTTAAAGACATAGGAAGAATTTCAAGAAAAGGATGTTTTGACGTTATATTAAAAAAGAGGAAATTTTGCGGCGCAAACAACAAAATAAAAGCCGTTTTTAAATTAAAAGACCCTTATAAAGGTTTAAAAAATCCTTTTTACTATTATATTCCTGTCAGAAATTTTCAAACTCCTATCGAATCACAAAGCACCAGCGATATTGCAATGTCAATGTTGGAGCATGTTGTGATGAATATTGAACAGGGGGCAAAAAGGCTCCGAAAGATTTTTTAAGATTGGGCGTTGAGTTTGAACGTAAGTGAGTTACTTGCAGTTAATGCAAAGCCAAGCGAAATGAGGCAAAGCTCTTGAAGCAAGAAAATCAAAAAATCGAAATGAAAAACAAGAGCACGTAAAAAGTAAAATTGGTAATTTCCCCTGTTATTATTTTTTGATATAATAACGCTATGAAAAAGGTTTTGATATATTACTTTAGTGGCTGCGGCAATTCAAAGTGGGTTGCAAATTGCGCTTGCGAAAAATTTAAAGAAAAAGGGCTGGATTCGGAAATTTTAAATATTGAAGATGTTAATCAAATTCAAGAAGCTGATTTAACAGGCTTTGTAGCGCCTATTTACGGCTTTGGGCTGCCAAAAACGGTTCTTGACTTTTTCAAAAAATTTAAGCCGCCAAAAAATCAGCAAGTTTTTGTTTTAACAACCCCCGCGGGGCATGAAGGAGTGGGTTTAATTCAGGCTAAAGTTATTTTAGAGGGCAAAAACTGTAATATCCTGGACGGGCGCTCAATTTATATGCCCGACAGCTGGCTTTTGTGCTGCGACAAACCTGAAGAAGAAAAATTCAATGAAATAACCGCTAAAGCCCGAGAAAGCATAGAAAAAAGCGTTGAAAATATATTGGGCGGCAAAAAATATTTTTCTTATCCTAATATTTTTGCTTTTATTTTATTCGGTTTTATTTACGTTCTTTTTTACTATTTAGGCAGACATTTTAGCGGCAAACTCTTTGCCCTGAACAAAAAATGCAACTCGTGCGGTTTTTGCAGGGACAATTGCCCTGTAAAATCAATAACTTGGCGTGAAAACAAGCCTTACTGGGGCTGGAATTGTATTCAGTGTTTCAGATGTATAAATAAATGCCCCAAAGACGCCATTGAAATTTCAACCACAGGGCTTATTTTACTGTTTTTAACCTTTTTTTGGCTGCCTTTTGCACTTTACGGCAGCATTATTCCTTCAAAAATAATTTTAAAACTGTCTTTTTTGGGCGCTTTGCCAAAAATTTTATTTTGGATTTTGTTTAATATTTTTGTAGTTTGGACTGTTCAGTTTCTGAGCCATAAAAACCTTATGCCGCAAATATTTCTAACCAAAAAACGAAAAAGGTACAAAATTTTTGATTAATATCCGCTGAAATATTACATTTTATTTACATTCAGGTGCAGATAATAAATAATTTTGTTTCATATGTTTTGTTTAGCTATGAATATTAGTTCTATAAACAATAATTTCTATAATAATACGGCGCATTTTAAAGGACATGAAGCAACAAGGCTTAGAGCTATTTATGTGCAAAACTCAGATGATACACACTCTGATATAATTTTTAGGCAACTGGATGCAATTGCACGACACCACAAAGTTGAAGTACGAAAACAAGAAGAAGGCTGGGCTACTTGGCTTCAAGACCAAACACTTATAACGCCTTACGGAAGATGCGCCGTTGCGCTTGAAGAATTAAAAGGTTTAGAATTTCCGGTGGAAAAAGACTGGTTTGCAGGGAAGATTACTCCCGGAGGCAATATATTTTATGTAACAAATAAAAATGGTGAGCAAGTTCTTCTTACCGGTAATACAACTGCAAAACGCTGCGAAATGTCAAAAAAATATTTGCAATTCGATAAAGTTGTAAGTGTGCCGCAGGCAGATTACCACTTAGATTTATTCATAACCCCTATCGGCGATAATAAAATCTTGCTTTGTGATGATAACCTTATGATAGAAAAACTCAGGGAAATGAAATCAAAAATAAGCGAATGCGCTGCAAGGGATGATTGTGAAGAAAACCTGAAAGCTCAAATGGTTAAGGCACAAGCAAACTTGGATAATCTTATTCAAAAATTTGAAGAATCAATCAAGAATAATCGGTGTTCCCCGCTTAGCCACGTAGAAGATGTTTTAAAACAAGAAGGATTTGAAGTTATAAAAGTGCCGGGAAGGTTGTATGAAACAATATACGATGGGCTCATATTAGTCCATGATTTAAATTACGCAAATGCTATAACTTATAAAACGCCTGATGATGAAGTTGTGTTAATTACGGGTAAATCCGAGCTTGACAAGGAAATAGGAATTACAGCGGAAATATCTGATAAAATAGGAATGGATTTTGAAAAGATTTTTATAGATTCACTGCAACCACATATAAAACCCGAGAATATACATTTTATAACCGGTTCTGATGATGGCAAAAATCATTTAGCCTATTATTTAAAGAATTATAAAGGAGGCTTGCACTGCATGTGCGTAGAAGTGCCTGAACCTAAAGTGCGAACCTGTTCTACTCCTGCATAATTGGTTTGGCCGAACGAAGTGAGGCGAAGCTCTCGGAGCCTCGATTACGCAAATACGAAAAAAGACCCATAAGGGGTCTTTTTGAGATATGGGCGTTAATGGACGAAGTTCGAACTTTGCATTCAATGTCCTCGAATTTAAGCGCCAAATTTGCCTGCCTGAAAATGTTATTCTTATTAACCAATTAAGCAAGATTGTCAGTTAAAATGGATTTGAATTGTAACAAAAAAGTCTTATAATCTATTGTTTTTTAGCAGAAAAAGGCGGCAAAAATTATGATTAGCTATTTCTTAACATCAAGTCCGTAATTTTACTTACGTATTCTTACGGATTGTAGGATTTGTAAAAATAGTTAATAATTAGAGTACTGTGAAAGGAACAAACATTATGACAAATTTCAAAAGTAAAATCTTAAATAGTTTGAAGCACGAAAAACAAATATATAAAACATTTCAGCATCTATCCAAAATCCAAAATAATTTAATGAAGAATTATACAAACCCGGTTTTTAGTTCAAACGATAAAAATAAATTACTTGAAAAATACGGGAAAATTGACAATATCGGCAAATCTCTTTATAGATTTAATACTTTAAAGCAAAATCAAATGTTATATGAAGCTGATAGAGAAAAAGAAACCGCCTCAAATCTTGTATTAAAAGGTGGAATAAGTAATTGCAGATATATTTGGCACTCTGGAAATTCTGAAAATACTTGTGCAGAATGCGCAGCCCTTGATGGAAAAGAGTTTGATTTTGAAGACGAAGTCCCTGAACGTCCTCATTCCAATTGCCAATGTTGTGTCGAAATTGTAGAAATACCAGATGAAGACAATCCATCCAAAGATAAGCAAGAGCAAGAATCGTGTGATTGTGTGGATACAACAAACGATGAAATAACATCTTTAATAGAGACTGCTGAAAATTTTAAAAATGAAATAATGGAAATGTTAAATAATTTGTTTGAGCAAATGAAAACAAAAACAGGACAATTTTATGAAGAACAATCCCAGAAAATAATAGATAAGGCTTCAACTTGGGACAATGCCATTGGAGATTTTGCTAGAAATTATAATGATATGGTAGAGGCAAATATTATAGGCGGAGATAAATATTTTCATTCAAAAGCAAATTGTGAAGCGACTCAACGGGGTGGAGCAGGAGAAGTAATTGCTGAAGCACTTAGTCTTTTAAGAGAAATTGAAGAAGGTACAAGGAAAGTTGTTTGTGAAGGGGAAGACTTAATAGAACAAATAAAAGACGCAAATAAAGATATGGAAGCAAATAAGTTTGGCAGGGAGCAAGGTAAAAATAATCCAGATGCTGATTGTGAAATATTAATTGAAATATTTCGTCCAAAAAGTTTGCCTGATAAATATTGATTTTTATGCTATATATTTTAATATGAAAAAAAATATCTTAATTTTTATATTATTAACAATTATTTGTGGTAGTTATATGTGTATCAGAAACAATAGATATGTAAAAAATAATAATATTGATAGTTGCCTTGATAGGGGTGGCTGCTGGGATTATATTCGCAAAAAATGCGAAATGAATAATCAAGGGTTTTGTGTTAAGAATTCAAAAGACTGTAAAAACTTATGGAACGGTTTTTGGAATGAAAAAGAACAATATTGTGTAATAAATGCCAATTAATATTGTATATTTCTTACAAAGCATTACATTATATTTTAAGTCGGGAAATAGTCGGGAAGTTTTAAAAATTAGCTTTTACCAAAAAACAAAAGAGGGTAAAAACTCTCTTAAAATAACTGAGCATTGAGATTCAACTGCAAGTTTGAACGTGAGTGAAATTACTTGCAGTTAATGCAAAGCCGAACAAAGTGAGGCGAAGCTCTTGGAGCCTCAATTACGCAAATACGAAAAAAGACCCTTACGGGTCTTTTGAGATATGGGCGTTGAGAGGCTCGAACTCCCGACATCCTCCTTGTAAGGGAGGCGCTCTACCAACTGAGCTAAACGCCCGCAAACTTATTTAATTTTCAGCGCCTCCGGGGAGGCTTTTATTTCACTTACGTGAAGCCTGCGCTTCACTGGGCAACTGAGCTAAACGCCCGCAAACTTATTTAATTTTCAGCGCCTCCGGGGAGGCTTTTATTTCACTTACGTGAAGCCTGCGCTTCACTCTTTTTGCGGACAAGCCGCATAGTTTCGGCTTCGCCTCACCTAGTGAGCTAAACGCCCGCAAACTATTTGCCTGTAAAATTAATAATACTTGCTCAAGCGCCAAAGTCAAGTTTAAATTATTTAACCAATTCAGCACTTTTTTTCAATTTATTATTTAAAAAATCCTCATAAGCCATTTTTAAACCGTCCTCAAGCCCGATTTTTGCATGCCAGCCAAGCGCATTAATTCTTGAAGCATCCATTAATTTAAGCATAGTGCCGTCAGGCTTTGTTGTATCATAAACAATTTCGCCCTCATATCCTGTTATTTTTTTAATGGTTTTAGCCAATTCATCAATTGTAATTTCGCTACCACTTCCAATATTTATAAATTCGCCTATTTCGCGCGCAGATTTATTTTCCATCAAATAAATAACGGCAGAAGCCAAATCATCCGAACATAAAAACTCGCGCCTTGGCTTGCCCGTGCCCCAAACTTCAACCTGCTTCAGGCCTTTTTCTTTTGCCTCGTAAAAACGCCTTAACAACATCGGTATAACATGCGCATTTTCATTGTGGTAGTTGTCATTAAGCCCGTACATGTTGCATGGCATAGTGCAAATATAATCCGTGTTATATTCGCGATTATACGCATTACAAAGCTTAATTCCGCAAATTTTAGCCAGCGCATAGCCTTCATTTGTAGGTTCTAAACAGCCTGATAGCAGATATTCTTCTTTCATAGGCTGGGGCGCATTTTTGGGGTAAATACAGCTTGAACCTAAAAACATAAGCTTTTTGACATTATTTTTATAACAATTTTCAATAATATTATTTTGAATTTTCAAGTTTTCAAGCATAAATTCAACAGGATATGTGTTGTTGCCGTGAATTCCGCCCACTTTTGCCGCTGCCAAAAAAACCCAATCGGGTTTTTGATGGGCAAAAAATTCTTCAACGGCGCAAAAATCTGTTAAATCAAGCTCTTCATGCGTTTTAAAAACAATATTTGTGTAACCGCGCCTTTTTAATTCCCTAAAAATTGCGCTCCCCACAAGCCCATTATGCCCTGCCAAATATATTTTAATATTTTTATTCATTTTTCACTCCTGAGGAACTAAAATTTCATAACCGTGCGCTTTAAGTGTTGCGGCCTTTTGGGCGTTTTCAACATCTTCTTTGACCATTTCTTTTACAAGCTTATCAAGCGTATATTTGGGCTGCCAATTTAATTTTTCCCTTGCCTTGGTGTAATCGCCCAAAAGCAATTCAACCTCTGTGGGTCTGAAATATTTTGGGTCAACTTCTATAATGCATTTGCCTGTTTTAACATCATAGCCTTTTTCATCGGCACTTTCGCCTTTAAATTCAAGGTCAATGCCAACTTCCCCAAATGCCATTTTGCAAAAATCGCGAATTGTTGTGGTGACACCCGTTGCTAAAACAAAATCTTCAGGCACATTGTGCTGCAACACCCTCCACATGCCCTCAACGTAATCCTTGGCATGCCCCCAGTCCCTTTTGGATGAAAGGTTACCCAAATACAATTTTTCTTCCATACCAAGCTTAATTCTTGCAGCCGCCCTTGTAATTTTTCTTGTAACGAATGTTTCGCCGCGGCGCGGGCTTTCATGGTTAAACAAAATGCCGTTTACGGCAAACATATTGTAAGCTTCACGGTAATTTACGGTAATCCAATACGCGTAAAGCTTGGCGCATGCGTAAGGCGAGCGCGGATAAAAGGGTGTTGTTTCTTTTTGGGGGATTTCCTGCACAAGCCCGTAAAGTTCGGATGTGGATGCCTGGTAAAATTTTGTTTTATTTTCAAGCCCCAAAAGCCTTATTGCTTCTAATATCCTTAAAGTGCCCAATCCGTCTGCATTTGCCGTGTATTCGGGGCAGTCAAAAGAAACTTTTACATGAGATTGCGCAGCTAAATTGTAAATTTCATCGGGCTGAATTTCTTGAATCAGCCTTATTAAATTGGTGCTGTCTGTCAAATCGCCGTAATGCAGGTGAAACCTTGAATTTGCGCTGTGGGTATCCTGGTAAAGGTGGTCAATGCGCTGGGTGTTGAAAGACGAAGCGCGCCTTTTCATGCCGTGCACAACATATCCTTTTTCCAGTAAAAATTCAGCAAGGTAGCTGCCGTCTTGCCCTGTAATGCCTGTAATTAGCGCCTTTTTCATAATTTAAATACCTTTCGATTCTTCTTAAAAAATTATAGCATAAAACTTTTGAGAAATAAAAAGCTTTTAATTGTTGTAAAAAGTCCGTTTAAAAAGCTTGACAGTTGGGCATAATAAGTATGTTGACGCTTCGGTTTTTTGGTGTTATTCTAAAGGGATAAAGAGCCTGTGGCACTCTGCCGAGGAGAATTGATTAAGTATCAATTTGACGAGAGGTAGGTAGCGCAAAAGCTACCGCAGCGCCCTGGATGAAAATTGAATAAGTTTGTAAATACGCCACGGGCCTGTGGCACTCTGCCGAGGAGAATTGATTAAGTATCAATTTGACGAGAGGTAGGTAGCGCAAAAGCTACCGCAGCGCCCTGGATGAAAATTGAATAGTTTGTAAATACGCCACGGGCCTGTGGCGCAGCGGTAGCGCAGAGGACTCATAATCCTTTGGTCGTGGGTTCGAATCCCTCCGGGCCCAAGTTTATCAAAAGCAATAATAACAATAATTTCAGCCACTTTATATGGGTGGCATTTTTTATGGGATTTTATAAAAATGGTAAAAAAGTGGTAATTTTTTAGAGAGGTTGAGAGAATTAGAATGAATTATAAAGAATTATTCAAACAACATTTTTTATACTTCTTTCCACTTCCGCATGGACAAGGATCATTTCGTCCTGTTTTATTTTTTGTAATTCCTTTTAACACTGGAAATTCTCTAGCATTAAATTCGCTCATTTGTAGATTTTTTGAACCAAAAAAATTTAATAGTCTATTTTCCTCTTCGTAATACTCCCTATCCTTTTTGGACCATTCAGAACAATCCATCAATAAAAAATCTTCTGAAGCAATATTACTATATTTTGGCGAATTTATAGCAACTCCTATAACCTTTTTGGCAGTTGGGCAAATATTTTTAAAAGCTCCACAAGCTATTTCTAACATTTTTGCTCTTCTTGGTCTGATTATATTTTCAAAATCTTCCCCACTACTATCTTTAATTTGCAACAATACATAAGCTTTATCTAAACCATTTGAAAAACCTGCTGATACTTTTCTAAAATATTTTGCATCAGTTTCAGGAAAGGTTTCTACAGACTTTAACATTTTCTCTGATAAAACTCTTCTCATAAATCGGGGTTCTTTGGCCATCTCTTTAATTGCACTTAATCCATTAAAAATATCTGCATTACCTTCTAATGTCCCATCAATAGCATTTTGAGATGTTCTTTGAAGTAACTCGTCCCAAAAATATGATATTTTGTCTGCTTGTTTCTTATTTAAGTAGGCTTGAGTTTTAGAAAATTTAACCCACATTCCCTCTTCAATATAGATTTTAGTATAAAATTCTTCTTTAGGAATTATTAAATGTTGATTTGTTTCTTCGTCAATATTTTCTAAATAATGAGCCAGTAAATCTTCTTCACCACAATAAATTAAAATATCTAAAGACTTAACCGCTTCTTCTTTTATTGAAAAGTAATTTGATAAATCTGTAATTGTATCAAGTTCTTTCAAAATTATTTCTAAATTATGGCTATCTAAAACGTGTATTAAACCTTCTCGATCTAAATTTACTAAAAAAGGAAAATTCCGAAAGTCTTTTTTATGTGTATAGGCAATTGCTAAACTGCCTGCTACATTTTTAGGAGATTGATTTTTACAGGCATCTTTTGCACCATGTACTACTATAATTTTATGAATTTTTATACTGTCCTTCGGTAAATTTACTGGTAAGATCCTTTCGCATTTGGGATCTAAATAAATATTATTAGGATTTGATAATATCCATTTTTCTGCACCTAATATTTGTTTAATGGAAACATCAATAGCTTTTTTCTTCCATCTAGACCATGCTACTTCTAAATCTTTTTCTATGTTAAATTTTATATCTTTAACAGAAAAAATAAAAACATGCTCTTCAAATATAACTAAAAGATCACATAATTCTATTTTTATAGATATAGATAAACTATTTGGCAGCCACATTGTTATATTTGGGAATACAGGAAGCGGTAAGTCTAACACTTTAGCTAAATTATATAGTGAATTATTACATAATTCAATGATTAAAGGTAATTCTAATTTTAAAGAAAAATGCAAATTCTTATTGTTAGACTTTAATGGTGAATATTCTTCTAATGAATGTATATCTAATGATAAATTGATTTTTAAACTTTCAACGAGAACACCCCAAGGTGAGGATAAGATTAAAATTTCAAAAGATATATTATTAGACCTTAATATTTTTTCTATAATTTCACAAGCTACAGAAAAAACACAGAAACCATTTATAAAAAGGACCCTCGATTTTTATTCTTCATTCTTATTAGATGATGATAAGGAAGCATATTACAAAAATATAATTAAAAAGAAAATTGAAGAAATCCTAAAAATGACCGACAAAGAAAAGGCTTATACTTTACTTGATTATATAAAAAACATACTTACGGAAGGAGTTGATGAAAACCTCACAGAAGATATTGAATGGCACAATCAATCTGGGGAATTTAGACTTAGAAACACAACGTTATTCTTTGGAAATAACCCAAATGAAATTTTTGGAACAAATATTTATACAAAAGTTGATTCGATAAAGCGGAAAGAAAATGTTTTTAATGAAATTATTGACTTCTTATATTTGCAACTTATGTGAGAATCTATTCGATAAATAGAAATAACTTTCTTTTCTTCTTCAGTATTCATTATAATTCCCTACCCACATTCAATTTTACTTAATAAATTTAATATTTAAATTACCCAACTGTATGATATATTTAAAAATATAAATCTTCTTGAATTATTGTAACAGCAAACACTAAAAAACCCTCTTAACGAGGGTTTTAACCTGGGCCCGGAGACTCTGCCGAAAAAAAGTTAGCTAAATGTCAAGTTTTTTGAGAGGGAAGAACCCACGGCCAAAGGCTTATGACCTGACCACTGTAAAGCGGCGCTGGTTCTGCATTTTGCTATAAATGTTATCCTTGCATTTGGTTACATTGAAAAAATATTACAGTAGAACTATAATATTATTTGAAAAGGAAAGAATTTAGTTGATAACAAAAAATTATGAGGAATTGTATCTAAAAACATCCGATGGAATAAAAATTGCAATAAATCATTTTAAAGGAAGCGGGGAACAAGCCCTAATTATTGCTAACGGCTGGACTATGAGCAAAGACAGCCGATTTATTAAAGAAATGGCAGAACTTTTTGCAAAAACCTTTGATGTAATTTCTTTTGATTTCAGGGGGCACGGTAAAAGTTCGGGAATTTATACATTTACCAGTAAAGAATCGGAAGATTTAAAATCAATAGTTAATTATGCAAAAAAAAATTATAAAAAAATTTATTTGGTAGCGTTTTCTTTAGGGGCAGCAATAGCAATTATCCACAGTGCACATACAGAAAGCATAAATCGCATTATCACAGTATCTGCGCCGCATAGTTTTACAAAAATAAAAAACTTTATGTGGATAAAAGATTTTTTGAAAAATCCTTTTAAAAAATATGAATTAAGAAGATGGATTACCGTACGCCCCAGCCTGATTATACGAAAAAAAATCAGACCCATAGATGTTGTTGATAAAATCCGTGTTCCAATGTTGTTTATCGCAGGGGGTTCAGACACAATAACAGATCCTTGGGACACGAAAAGTTTATTTGATAAAGCAACATGCGAAAAGAAATTTGAACTGTTTAAAGACTGCAACCACGCAGAAGATCTTCTGTATCAAGAAAAAGAAAAATTTATAAACACTTGCACAGAATGGCTTTTGGCAAATAAATAAATTGTAAAGGTTTTGTTAAACTTGGGCCCGGAGAGGGACCCCACGCACTCACTTGTTGCATGAGGCAAAGCCGAATGCTTACGAAGTTTAAAGTTTTGCTTTTGCAAAACTTTGTGCGAAGGGGGGAAGAACCGGCGAAGCGGTGAATGCCTTTGGTATTGATATAAAAAAAGAGTGCTTTTGCACTCTATTTTTATATTTGGGCCCGGAGGGATTCGAACCCACGACCAAAGGATTATGAGCTGACCAATTGGAAAACCGTTCTGGTTCTGCATTTTGCCCTTATGTTCTCCCTGATACTATTGCAGACACTGGGTTGTATCGATTTAATTCTTGCAAATTCTCTGAAAATCTGTAAAATTCTATGCACGATTACCATAAAATTACCATTTTTACCACTCGACCACCTTATAAGTAATTAAAAATAAATCTTGGAACACGCCCCGAGGGCCCTTTTTGAGTTAGATTTTTTGATTTAGCATTCCAATATACCCCACAGGGTTCTAAAATGGATTTTCCGATAAGTATTCTTTTTATATTTAATTTAAATTTCAAATATTAATTATTTGTTTATTTTTAGGGAAAAACTTACAAGATCTGTTATAATTATAATAAGTATAGAATTACATACGTAAAATTGCCCTCGACAATTGGTCGATATGTCACTCTAGACTCAGGGGGATTAAGCAAAAGGGATTACATTATGGGTAAAGTAGCAAAACAACACAGAGATGCTGGAACCGGTCAATATGTAAAAAAGTCATATGCCGACAGCCATCCTAAAACTACAGTTTCTGAAACTGTTAAACCACCTAAATCGTCTACAAAAAAGAAATAACCACTTAGCAACAAGAGGGCTAAACAGCTAGTAATTACAAAAGAGAGGCTATAATCTCTCTTTTGTTTTATCATATAATATAAAATTAATTGAATATAACAATTAATTTTTGTTGCTATTATCATCCCTACTTCTTATTATAGGTTGCGTTCCGTCTTTCGGCTTACTTTCACTATTACATTTTTTTTCATTTGTTTTAACTTCTGAAGATTTTTTAATAACCCGTTGGAAAAAAACTTCATTTTTATTTTTATCTTTTGACATTTTGCCTCCTAATTCAAATTATTTTTTATTTTTTCTTACTACGCTATGCGTACCGTCTTTTGGTTCACTACCTTTAGGCTGTCCTGCTTTTGCTCTTCTTGCCGTAGACTCAGAAACTGTAGTTTTAGGATGGCTGTCGGCATATGACTTTTTTACATATTGACCGGTTCCAGCATCTCTGTGTTGTTTTGCTACTTTACCACTTTTCTTTTTATTGTTCTCTTTTGCCATAATAAAACCTCACCCAAAAATTATAAATAATAAACTTATCATTATCATTATAACATATATTATTACTTTATCATGCTGCCCCACTAATTTTTTTGCTTTTTCATCTAATAAAAGATAGTTTTTTCTGACTATTTTATATGAATTATAAATCATTTGCATTAAAAACTCCTTTTCTCTATCTTTTCTAAATGTTCTATCCTCATATGCGTCAATTACCGGAAATATTATTTTAATACGTTCATATCCACCACTTACTTTATGTTTCTTGAATATTTTACAAGTAAATATAAACAGTAATATAAGGCCGATTGTTAAAGTTAAAACAAAAACGATTTTGCAAAGATTACAGTTTGTTTTTATATCAAAAAATTTTAGAAACGAAAAATATCCATGTTCGATTAAGAATATGATAACCGTTAAGAAATACCCTAAGAATATAGCTGATAAATTAAAAAGGCTTGTTATTTTCTGATCAAGATTATTTGCATCTGAAAAGAAATTACTATACTCATTCTGATAAAATTGCAATACATCTCTCAATATTGAAATGTCTTTTATTGTTTCAATTTCTTTAAAAAAAGCTTCATTACTTATGTTTTGCTCTCCCAATATCTCGTTTCCTTTTATTAATTAACTTTTAATAATAATAACTATTTAAAATAAAGAAGTCAACTGTATTTTTATCCTTAATTTATCAATTTTCTAATTATTTTCCAATATTCCTTTTGCGATTCTAAAACCATTTCAGATATAAAATTAACAAATGGTTTAAAGTTATTTTTATTTGAATCTTGTAACGCTCTTATGTAGTCAGCTCTTACAACAGGCGGAATAATTGTAATGTTATACCCTGATTGAAGCAAGGCTAAGTTCATTAATAGCCGTGCTACACGACCATTGCCATCAATAAACGGGTGAATGTTTACAAAGATAGCATGGAGCATAGCAGCATATTCAACAGGATGTAAGTCATTCTTTAACTGAGGAATTTGTTTTACAAAATCTTTCATTAAAGAGTCAAGTTTAGCCCAAGTGTTTTTGATATAGTTGTAGATGTGAATGGCAAAAAAGCGCCAAACCGTATAGGCAAAGATGTTTTTCCTCTTATTGTCGGGGTCAGCACCAAAAAAGATATTTCCTACGGTAAATATTATCATGAAACTCCTGACCACAATAGTAAAGGTTTATGCATAGCAGAAACAGACAACATAGACCCCACAAAAGGCAGCGGCGCAAACCCCACATATTACGTTATGCTGCACAAACAATTACCCGATTACGGTAAATTATCAAAAACCATTCCAGGGTTCAGACCATAGCATAGTTTTTACCTGTTTTAGCAAATACACCAATCTGACATAAAAAACTATTACAATTTCGAAACAATTGCCCAAACACAGTAGCAATTTCCTTTTTCACACGCCTTTAACTAAGCATGAGAATAGCAGAAGTAACAACATTATTCCCGCGCAAAGCTCCTCTTGTACAGGCGGAAAAAGTTTTGCGCGAAGCACAAAATATTTACGGAAGAACCCATTCCGCAACATATTTGACGCTAAAATCCTTTCAGCATAAAGGCCAAGATAAATATGCTTCTGTTATAAGCAGAATGCAGCCTAAAATAGAACAGTATGCTGAAGATATCTTTTTTAGAAATTATGCAACTGCGGCTTATAATGAAGGCAGAAATTTGTCGGGCGATTGCGGAGAATGCGCTAAAGCCGTTCAAAAGCGCTTTTTGAAAGAAGCTGCACCCGCAATAAATGTGGTTATGGAAATAACGGAAAAAGACAAAGCCTCAAAGTCAAATCATATGTTTACACTATCAAATATATCGCCCGATGCGGATATTTCTAAGCCAACAACCTGGGGCAAGGATTCTGTGATAACAGATTTGTGGGGCGGTTTTGCGAAAAAAACACAAGATGCCCTTGAATATTTACAAAATCTCTTTAAATTTAACCCGGAGGTGCAGAAAATAGATTACAAACTTGCACCAAGAGATGATTTTAACTCAAAACTTTTTGAATATGTAACGTCGCGAAAAACTTCTTAGTCAAAATTTATATTATTGATACATTACATTTAAAAATTCATTATTCACGGCATCTCTATACCAGCGTGATGTTTCAGATGTATCAAAAATATTATTATAATGGCTTGCAACATCGCCGTATGCTGATTTATTTTCTCCATGCTCCATTAAACCATGCGTATTTTCGGCATAAGGGGATGTCGGGAAGATATCGTGCATCTGCATATAGGTTGGGAGCTTCCAAGCGGGGTCTTTGTATGCGTTAAATGCGTTTTTAATTCTGCCTAAACGCTGCTCCGTCGGCATTTCACCCTTGTCATTATCATCAGAAACCACAGGGCCTGCGGCGTATTCATCATTCCCTCTTTGTTTGTCATATTCGTGCATAACGCTTCCGAAGTTATCTGCTCTGCCCCAGTTGCTGCCTACTGTTAAGCCCATTTCTTTAAAACGGGGGTTCATATCACAATTCTCGCCAATTAAAGCAATGTCACCCCTGCCCGTTTTGGCACGGATTTGCTGTGTAATATATTGCATTTGTCCAAAATCGGGAAGTGCGCCCACCCCGCAATAATTACCCATATCCCAATTGCCGACGTGTTTTGCGCTGTCAAAAAATATCGCATCAAACCCTAAATCAACAGCCCATGAGCATGCGTCAATAAATGCTTCTGTTTCTTTGTTCCAATCAAAAGAACGTCCCTGCACTGTCATTTGGCCTGCGGATAACGGCATTCTTATGCCCGTTTTTAAGCCTCTCAAATGCGCTAAATCATTAAACGCTTTTACCATCTCGTCATCACCCATTTTTTGCCCGTCACGCGTCAGCTTATCCGATGTCAAATTTTTGGAAATACCCGAATGCAAATCCACTGTGTATAGTGATGAATACCCTGTTTTGCCGTCATTTTCTTTATGTGTTGCAGGATATAGCTGCGAAAGAATTACACAATTTGCAAAACTCTTTGATGACGGCGGTATTCCGGGAAGAAGCTTAATTAAATTCAGCAATCCTTCAGTTTTTTTATCCCCTTGCGTCAGCGCAATTGTTCTTGGATTTATTTCTATATAATTCGCCCTTCTGCCCCATTTATCACCATAATCGGGTGTTGGGATATAAGAGGGAATGCCCGGATAACAACTGTCTTTTTTTGTTAATGTGCAGATAGATTGAATTGCATCTGTTGCAGAGCGTTTTAATAAGTCCTCGGGGTTTTGGGCAACCCATTTTTTCCAGCCTGTATTTCCTTTGCGGTATAATGTTTGATAAGTTTCATTGTCCTCATACACATTATTATCGCCCTTCAATATCCAAAAAAGCTTTTTTGCAGGCTCTTTATCCCCAAAATAACCTTTGAAGCTGATTATACCGTTAGGTTTTGCGGCTAAAACCCTGTTGTATACACCTGAAAGCTCCAGCGCCGATGCATCTGTTTCTCTTAACCCTACAACCGATTTAGAAGCCGCAATTTTGTTATTTCCGGAATTTTTTACCTGACCCGTAAATTGGTTCTGTATTGCCGTAATCTTCATAAAGTTTTAACAAGCATAAACAATTATTTTTGCTGATATACAAGAATCTGTTACATTTGTTTATAATTCTTTAAAAGTTGCAATTTTACCCGCAATAAGCCGTGGCATTATTGCATTTATTAACACTCATAAACTAAAGTATTACTCTTTTTCAATACTTTTATTTATTTAAGGTTAGATAATATGAGGAATGTTAATAAATTATATTGGCAATAAATTGTTTTTGCAAAGGAGATAATTGATTTGAAAAATTTTCCAATAAAAATTAAAAGAATTTATGAAGCACCCACACCCCAAGACGGTATCAGGGTTTTGGTTGACCGCCTTTGGCCAAGGGGTGTTGCAAAAAAAGAGGCTTCGATAGATTACTGGTTTAAAGAGGCTGCCCCAAGCAACGAACTTAGGAAATGGTTCAATCACAAAGAAGAAAACTTTAAAGAATTTGTTAGATTGTACAAAGATGAATTGAAATCTCAAAAAGACACATTAGAAAAAATTAAGGAATTAGCCTATAAAAAACCGGTTACACTGGTTTATGCAGCCAAAAACACTGAAATGAACCAGGCAGTTGTGCTTCAACAAATATTAGAAAAAACTGCTGACAGTGACAAAACAATTTAAAGGAAAAAGCCCTTTAAACTTCCTTTTTTGCTTTTTGAATCAGATTTATAACCTCTTGATCCGTTATTTGTTCAAAATCATCGTAATATGCGCCCACAGCATAAAAACCCGGCAATTCATTAAGACATAAAAATTCATCAACTTCCCGGCGAAACCTGTCAGCGGCTTCAGGCGGGCTGACGGGAACTGCAAGTATAATTTTTCCGGGGTTCATCTGCTTGATAGACATTATTGCAGCCTTTGTGCTCACGCCTGTTGCAAGCCCGTCATCTACAACAATTACCGTTTTATTGTTCAAATCAATCGGCGGCGAATTTTTGCGGTAAAGCTCTATTCTTCTGTTCATCTCAACTGTTTCATCTCTTATAATTTCATCAATATCGCGTTCGTTAAGCCCCAAATATATTATAGATTCAGGGTTAAGCACTTTAATTCCGTTTGGTGCAATGGCGCCAAACCCAAATTCAGGGCGAAAAGGCGCACTTAGTTTTCTTGCAACAATTACATCCAGGGGCGCATGCAGCATTTTTGCAACTTCATAACCAAGAACAACGCCCCCTCGCGGCAGGGCAATTATAACAGGATTTTCATCTTTATAGCGCAGCAATTTTTCTGCAAGCTGCCTGCCTGCATCATATCTGTCTTTATACAACATTTTTATCTTCCTTTAAGTAAGTTGAAAACCACTCTGCTGCTTGTTTTGCAACTTCTTCCAAAGTGCCGTATTCTTCAAAAAGGTGCGTGGCGCCGCGTATTATAGAGATTTTTTTTGTAAATTTTATTCTTTTTAGCGCCTCTTTATTTACTTCTATAACAAAATCGTCTTTTTCGCCCACAATCAAAAGTGTCGGTATTTTTATTTCGTTTAACTCATCATACGCTAAATCTACCCTTCCCCCTCTTGAAACAATTGCCGAAATATCGCTTTTTTGTGCTGCTGCCGCCTTTATTGCAGATGCCGCACCCGTGCTTGCCCCAAAATAGCCTATTTTTAAGCCCTGCACTTCTTCATAGTGTTTTAAATTTTCAGTTACCTTAATAAGGCGCCCTGCCAACAAATCTATGTCAAATCTGTTTTCATACACTAAATCTTCTTCCTTTGTTAATAAATCAACCAAAAAAGTAGCTAAATTATGTTCTTGCAGCACTTTTGCAACATAATTATTTCTTGGGCTGAAGCGGCTGCTGCCGCTCCCATGGGCAAACAACACCAAGCCCCTGGCGTTTGGGGGCACGCTCAGCTCTCCTTCAAGGCTTATTGAATCTACATTGATGTTGAGCACCTTGTTAATTTTGTTTTCAGGCATATCGCAACTCCTTTATTCATAGAATAAATAAAAGACCGTTTTTTTGAATTCTACCAATGGATAATAAAAATATCAGTTCAAACTTTACTACAAAATCTAAGTAATTCAGGTAGTGAATAAATAATTATATCAAAATTTTATTTTTTCAAGCGTGTCTAAAATGTTAATAGCAATTCTTCTGCACGGAGCGGGGATATTCGGCCTTTCTTCTAAAAGCCTCCTCATTATATAGTGGGTTTCAAGCGCATATTTTCTTCTAAAATCGTAGTTTGTATCATCCAAATTTTCTAAATTAAACTTCCTGTCGCACAATTTTATAAGTAAAGAATTTTCATCTATTGATCTTACCTCATTTGTCAACGCTTTTGCTTTGCCCAGGCGCTCTTTTTCTTTTTTATCTGTGGTCACGGCCAAAACATAGCCCGCAACCTTTTTGCCGAATTTCGAACAGAGTTCTTCATAGGTGGTATCGGTGTCTTCAATTGTGTCATGAAGATGTGCCGCTGCAATAATTTCGGGGTCATCCGTGCACATTGAAACAAGCTCTGCAACGCCTTCGGTATGGTAAGTGTAAGGATGTTTAACAGTCCCTTCGCCGTAAAATTGGCCTGCGTGTTTTTCCTTTGCAAAATTTCTTGCCCGCTCAATTAAATCTGCATTTTCAGCGGTTAAACCCTTAAAACTGACGCTTTTTGCAGAAACATTTCCCCTGTACGCATAAATATCCACGCCCAACGTTTTATTTAAATTTTGTTTAGGCTCTATGTTACAGGGCTTGTCGGCTTTTATTTTGTTATATCCGTATCCGGCATTTAGAACATTGCCGCTAATCTTTGAAATCATGAATTCTTTCTTCCGATAAATATTTTATCATACTAAATTGGTGAATAAAAAAAATTGCTAGTCTGCCCTTAATTTCATTTGCATATCACCAAATTGCATTAATTTTTTAAATACTATTGCTTTTTAACAGTGCTTGGAAGATAATAATATAAATAGTAGTTAAATTAGGTTTATTAAAGTGATTACGGGCTTTAATAGGCTAAAGAAAAGAGGTAGAAAGATGAAACCTTCAAAAAAATTTATCGGGGCAATTGGTAAATTATTGCTAACAGCCGCCGTGTCTTTTGTTGCAATGCTTCCTTCTATGGCAAGCGAAGCAGATTTAGTGGTGCCAAGTTTCCAGCCGCACCCTGACAGTGTAACACTGTTGTTGGTGGGAATGGTAATTTGTGCATTCGGCATGCTTTTTGGGATTATCGAATATTTCAAAGTTAAGGCCCTTAAAGTTCACAAATCCATGCTTGAAATAGGCAGCTTGATTTATGAAACCTGCAAAACCTATTTGATTCAGCAAGGCAAATTTTTGATTGTTCTTGAAACAATCATTGCGGTGTGTATTGCGTTTTATTTCGGCGTTCTTCAGCACATGCCGCCCAAAGAAGTGGGAATGATTTTAGCCTGGTCTGTTGTGGGTATTTTGGGTTCATACGGTGTTGCCTGGTACGGCATTCGCATGAACACTCTTGCCAACGCAAGAACAGCATTCGCTTCCTTAAAAGCAAAACCTTTGGGAATTTTAAACATACCGCTTCAAGTGGGCATGAGCATCGGCGTTCTTCTTGTAAGTGTGGAACTTCTTATGATGCTTGTAATTTTATTGTTTGTGCCGGGTCATTTGGCAGGTGCGTGCTTTGTTGGGTTTGCAATAGGTGAATCCTTGGGCGCAAGCGCACTTCGTGTAGCAGGCGGTATATTCACAAAAATTGCGGATATAGGCTCTGACTTGATGAAAATTGTACTTAACATAAAAGAAGACGATCCGCGCAACCCCGGTGTAATTGCAGATTGCACAGGCGATAACGCAGGCGACAGCATCGGGCCTACTGCTGACGGTTTTGAAACATACGGTGTAACAGGCGTTGCGCTTGTAAGTTTCATTTTATTGGCAGTTACACAAAGCGAACATCAAATAACATTATTAACCTGGATATTTACAATGCGCTTCTTAATGATTGTAACTTCAATTGTTTCGTACTGGTTTAACAGCGCCATAAGCCATGTTTTATTAGGTAAAAAAGAAAAAATTGATTTTGAAGCGCCCCTTACAAGCCTTGTTTGGATTGCTTCCATTCTTTCAATTTTAATGACATTCGGCGTAAGCTACAAACTGTTATCAGGGCTTCCGGGCAACCTTTGGCTGGTGCTTTCGGTTATAATAAGCTGCGGAACACTTGGTGCAGCGCTTATTCCCGAATTTACAAAAATATTCACAAGCCCCAACGCCTTACACACCAAAGAAGTGGTTACAGCCTCAAGAGAAGGCGGCGCTTCTTTAACAATCCTCTCGGGTCTTGTATCGGGTAATTTCAGCGCATTTTGGATTGGTGCGGTAATTGTGGTTCTAATGGCAGGCGCTTATTTTGCAAGCCTTTATATCCCTCTTGAAATGATGATATACCCGTCCGTGTTCGCCTTTGGGCTTGTTGCCTTCGGTTTCTTGGGCATGGGCCCCGTAACAATTGCAGTAGACAGCTACGGCCCTGTTACGGATAACGCACAAAGTGTTTATGAACTTTCTTTGATAGAAGAAATTCCTAACATAGCAGAAGAAATTGTTCTTGGAAGAAAATGACGGTGCGGGCAACACATTCAAAGCCACTTCAAAACCGGTACTTATCGGTACTGCGGTAGTTGGGGCAACCACCATGATTTTCTCATTAATTCTTGTAATTAAAAATACCTTGCAAATTCAGCCCGAACAAATTCTAAACTTGTTAAATCCGTTTACAATCCTTGGGTTTATTTGCGGCGGCGCTATCATCTATTGGTTCAGCGGGGCATCCATGCAGGCTGTTACAACAGGTGCTTACAGGGCCGTTCAATACATTAAACAACACATAAACCTGGCAATTGTAGGCGGCAAAGCTTCTGTTGAAAATTCAAAAGCAGTTGTTAGAATTTGCACACAGTACGCACAAAAAGGTATGTGGAATATCTTTTTGGGCATATTCTCCTTTGCGTTGGCATTTGCCTTTTTATCAGCTCCGTCAGCTAACAATAATAACCCTGTATCGTTCTTTGTAAGCTACTTAATTGCAATAGCGGTATTTGGGCTATTTCAGGCTGTATTTATGGCAAACGCAGGCGGCTGCTGGGATAACGCCAAAAAAATTGTTGAAGTTGACTTGAAAGAAAAAGGCACACCGCTGCATGAAGCAACGGTTGTGGGCGACACTGTGGGCGACCCTTACAAAGACACTTCTTCGGTTGCAATGAACCCTATCATCAAGTTCACAACGCTGTTCGGCTTGTTGGCAATGGAAATTGCCATTGCACCGGATTTTAGAGCTTGGGGGCACATTACAGGCACAATCTTTATGCTTATTGCATTAGTGTTTGTATGGCGTTCTTTCTACTGTATGAGAATACCCGTGAAAGAAGCACAAGAAGCCTGTGATTGCAGCAATGTTGATTGCAATTGCGGATGCAGATAAAAACACCTTTTTAAAGATAAAAAGCGGGAAGTCAAATTCCCGCTTTTTTTAATTTCCAATATAATGTTGCATATTTAATTTCATGCTAAAATATAAAAAGAGGACAAAATGAAGAAGATACTTATCACAGGCGGCGCAGGTTTTATAGGTTCACATTTATGTGAAAGGCTTTTAAGCGAAGGTAATTCAATAATTTGCCTGGACAATTTTTACACCGGCTCCAAAAAAAATATACAACATCTTCTGGACAATAAAAATTTTCAGCTTGTTGAGGGGGATATAATTAACCCTGTTGATTTTGAAGTTGATGAAATTTATAACCTGGCATGCCCTGCATCCCCCATCCATTATCAGGCAGACAGGGTAAAAACCGCAAAAACGTCTGTTTTGGGCATTTTAAATGTGCTTGATGCTGCGCGCAAATATAACGCAAAAATCCTTCAGGCTTCAACTTCTGAAGTTTACGGCGACCCTAAAGTTCATCCGCAAAAAGAAACATATTGGGGAAATGTTAACCCCGTTGGTATAAGAAGCTGCTACGATGAAGGCAAAAGGATGGCTGAAACATTTGTGTCGGATTATGCCGCACAATACGGCATAAACGCAAGAATAGTAAGAATATTTAACACCTACGGCCCGAATATGCACCCGAAAGACGGGCGTGTTGTATCAAACTTTATAATTCAAGCGCTTAAAAACGAAGATATCACAGTTTACGGCAATGGCGCACAGACGCGCTCTTTTTGCTATGTTGACGATTTAATTGAGGGTATTATAAAGATGATGAATAACCCCCAAAATTTCCGCGGGCCTGTAAATTTGGGAAATACGGCAGAGTATACAATTTTAGAATTTGCAAAATTAATAATAGATTTAACAGGGTCAAATTCCAAAATTATTTTTAAAGACCTGCCCCAAGATGACCCCGCCCAAAGACGCCCGGATTTAGAGCTTGCCAAAAAAGAACTGAATTGGGAGCCTGAGATTGATATCAAAGAAGGTATTTTAAAAACAACAGAATATTTTAGGGGGCGGCTGAATTTATGAAAATTTGTGTTATCGGAACAGGATATGTAGGGCTTGTGGCAGGAACATGTTTGGCTGAAATAGGCAATCAGGTTATTTGCGTGGATAATGATAAAGAAAAGCTCCAGAAGCTTAAAAGCGGCATTGTGCCAATTTATGAGCCAGGGCTTGAAGAATTGCTTAAATCAAATGTGGCGGAAGGGCGTTTGAAATTCAGCGATAATTTAAAAGAAGCTGTTAAAGAATCGCTTGTGTGTTTTATTGCCGTGGGCACTCCGCAGGGCGATGACGGCGAGGCAGATTTGGGCGCCGTATATGAAGTTGCAAAGCAGATAGGGCAGGCAATAAATGATTATAAAGTGATTGTTGATAAATCAACCGTTCCGGTGGGCACGGCTGAGAAAGTGCGCAAAATTATTAAAGAAAACACAAAATTTGATTTTGACGTTGTTTCAAACCCCGAATTTTTAAAGCAGGGCAATGCCATTGACGATTTTTTATATCCCGATAGGGTAATAATAGGGTCAAATTCCAAACGCTCAACCGATATTATGCAAGAACTCTATGCGCCTTTTTTAAGAACAGGCAACCCTGTTATTATTATGGATATTAAATCTGCGGAAATGACAAAATACGCCGCCAATTCCTTTTTGGCGCTAAAAATTTCATACGCCAATCAAATAGCCAATATTTGCGAAAAAGTGGGCGCAGACGCTGAAATGGTGCGAATTGGCATGTGCGCGGATGCGCGCATAGGGTCAAAATTTATGTTTGCAGGGCTTGGCTACGGCGGAAGCTGTTTCCCCAAAGACATTAAGGCCATGATAAAAACATCAAAAGATTGCGGGTGCGACTGTTCACTTTTAGAAAGTGTAGATAAAGTTAATAAAAAACAACGCGAAATTTTTATTGAAAAAATAACAAAAAAATACGGGGGAAACCTGCAGGGCTTAACTTTTGCCGTTTGGGGCTTATCTTTTAAACCAAAAACAAACGATCTAAGACAAGCGCCCTCAATTACAATTATAAATAAGCTTTTGGAAAAAGGTGCAAAAGTGCAGGCTTATGACCCCAGGGCAATGGACGGGGCAAAAACTATTTTTGGCGATACTATAAAATATGCCAAAAATGCTTATGACGCGCTTTCGGGTGCGGATTGCCTTTTGCTTTTAACGGAATGGAATGAATTTCGCCGTCCCGACTTTGAAAAAATTAAAGAAACTCTTAAAAAACCCGTCATTTTTGACGGGCGCAACCAGTACAACAAAAAACGCTTAAGGGAAAAAGAATTTGAATATTACTGCATAGGCTGAAGGAGAGAACTTGCTGAAAACACAAGAAAAGAATAAATATAGCCAAATTGTTGAAAAAACAGGCTTAAAACATATCGCAATTATTATGGACGGCAACAGGCGCTGGGCAAAAGACCATTTTCTGCCAAGTGCCATGGGGCATAAAAAAGGTGTCGAGGCGCTGAAAAACACGGTGAGGGCGGCTCATACATACGGCATTAAATATTTAACCGTTTACGCTTTTTCAACAGAAAATTGGAACAGGGATGAAAAAGAGGTTGATTTTTTAATGGAGCTTTTAGCAAAAACCATAGGAAATGAACTTTTAGAGCTGCATGAAAATAACGTAAAACTGCGCTTTATAGGTGATTTAAGTGCTTTAAACAAAAATTTGCGCGGGATTTTAAAACAGGCAGAAATCAAAACCAAAGATAACACAGGCGTTAACTTGCAAATAGCAATAAATTACGGCGCACGCAACGAAATTGTACATGCCATAAAAAAAATACTGACAAAAAATGTAGACACAGCCGATATAACGGAAGATTTGATTTCCCAAAATCTTTACACAAAAAATATCCCCGACCCTGACTTGTTAATAAGAACGGGCGGCGAAAAGCGCATAAGCAATTACCTTTTGTGGCAGCTGGCATATTGCGAAATTTATATTATAAACCAGTATTGGCCCGAATTTAACAAAGATTCCCTGGCGCTTGCCATAGAAGAATTTTCATACCGCCAAAGAAGGTTCGGGGGCTGAATTGGAAATTGTACTCTCATCCGCAAACCCCAATAAAGTGCGCGAATTAAATGAAATGATAAGCGGGCATAGCGTTAAATTTGTTCTTCCCAAAGGAGATTTTAACCCCGATGAAACAGGTTCTGACTTTGAAGAAAATGCTTACATAAAAGCGCTTGCCGCCGCCGAAGTGTCGGATGGCGAATATTTTATGGCGGATGATTCAGGGCTTTGTGTAGATTTTTTAGACGGCGCCCCGGGTTTAATTTCCGCGCGCTATGCGCCCACGCCTGAAGGCAGAATTGAGCGTGTTTTAAAAGAACTTGAAGGCGTTAAAGACGATAAAAGAGGTGCAAAATTTGTATGCGCGCTTGTTTTGTGCAATAAAAAAGGTGAAATTTTATTTAAAACAAAGGGTGAGTGCCACGGGCAAATTGGGTATAAAAGCAAAGGCAC